>JALGTJ010000169.1 GCA_029821415.1 Candidatus Zipacnadia bacterium | reverse complement strand
ATTATCACACCGCGAACTCACTCTAATCTCTCCTGGCCCCTCCAGCGCTTGCCAGGCATTGATGAACAGGTTGACGAAGACCGTGCGCAGCGCAGTAGCATTGCCAATAACCTCGGGAATATCCTGCAGATTCCAGATCATCCTTTGGTCCTCGCGCCGGCTGGCTCGGCCGAGGCTGACGTCAGCGGCACTTTTTAGGATGTCATTGATCTGGATCAGGATGTCATTGATCTGGATCTGCTCATCAGGTTCGTAGGGATCTGACTGTGAGAAGCTGGAGATGCGTTCGACGGTCTGTACACTGTCCCGCACCGTTTGCTGTATCCCCTGAAGCGTGGCGCTTACTTCCTCCGCAGAAAGTTGCTCCTGCTCGCGGGTCTTTAGCAGCAATATTTCAATCCGCAGCAGCATCGCTGACAGAAAGTTGTTCACGTCGTGGGCCACTTCTGCGGCGATTTCGCCAATGGCACTCAATCGTCCTACGTTGCTGCGCTGATCTGCCGTACTTGCTCTATCATTGCCCGTTGGTCGGCTCGCCGCCGGCAACGCTCTAAAGCTCGCTCCACTATATCCAGAACGTCACTAACAGCAAACGGCTTGCTCAGGTAATCCAGTGCTCCCTGGCGGACCGCCGCCTGCGCTGTCTCGACGGCAGCGTAAGCAGTGATTATGGCTACCTCGATGTCCGGGTCGAACGCCTTAATGCGCTGCATCACTTCCACGCCGTCCATCCCTGGCATTCTTATGTCTAAGAAGACCAAGTCGGGCTTTTGCTGACGAATCATCTCCAACCCCTGGGGGCCGTTTTCGGCAGTGCGAACCCGGTGACGGTCCTTAAGAATCATCCGTAACGACTCGCGCGGGCCGGCTTCGTCATCAATCACTAGGATATCTGCCTGATCCATCGGTGTGCCTTCCTAAGAGGATGTGATGCGATGCATCGTAGCAGCCGGAAGGATTACTGCTATCTGCAGGTTTCCGTTCTGGTATTCGGCCTGAATCTGTCCCTGTTGGTTCTGGATTATCTTGCGACTGATGGCCGGGCCCAGGTCAGCGTGCTCACTTTGTAGAGCGGCAACGGGATCAAAGATTTCATCAAGAAGCGGCTTACGCTTGGTCCGGCTTGAGCCTGATATGGTGATGACAACGTTTTCGCCGTGCTCGGTAGTGGATGAGTCTGCCTGGATACGTAGAGGAGGGCCTCCTGTAACATACAGATGGCGCAGCAGGTAGAACAGTGCCTGACCAGTGGTCTGTGGGTCCACTACCACCCGTGGCAGGTCCTGGGCTATCTGAACATTGATTAGCGATTCGTTGACCGCTTCAGCCTCCTGCAATTTCTTGACCGCCTGGTGGATCAGCGTCTGGATCTGAGTCAGCTCAAAGTCAGGCTCAGGCTGCTGAATCACGCTGACCAGCTCCCGAGCTAGCTCGTCGAGACGATCAATCTCTGGGGCAACGGTATTCTTCCAGAAGTCCGCCAGGGGCTGGCTATCTCCGCCATTTCCCAGCAAGTCGGCATAGGTGCGAATTGCGGTCAGGGGTGTCCTGATCTCGTGGACCAAACGGCCCACCAAGCCGGTTAGCACCTTCAACCGCTCGTTGCGGCGCTGCTCCTCGGCTAGATCTACCTCCGCGGTTATGTCTTCCATTATCAGGGCGGCACCCGTGGCCGTCCCCTCGTCGTCTACCAATGCCGAGGTACTTACTCGTAGCGTCAGTTCTCCACCCCAGATGGTCACCTCCTCACCGGTGACTGCTTCCTCTGGCACCTGCAGGGCGGCATACAGGTAATCGCCGAGCGGGGATGGCAACACGCGCAGGTCCGCGTCCTCAATCTGGGAGCGCTCCAGTCCCAATATCTCGGCGGCATAAGGGTTACAGATACCGATTCGCTCGTCGGCGTTGAGGGTGATAACACCGGCATTCATGTTTTGGAGAATGCGTTCAATATACGACCTGCTTGTGCGTAACTGCTGATGCAGTTTAAAGTCCTGCAGGGCAAGCGTTACGTAGCTGGAGAGCAGATACAGTGTTTCTATCTGGGTTGGCGAATATGGTTGGCCCGTGACGCGCTCTCCCAAGGTGAGCAGACCGGCCAACTCGCCGTCTATGAAAAGAGGGATGACCAATTGGCCCCCAAAGAAGTCCATTTCGCGGCCCAGGACGCTGGCCGTCTGTCTATCAGCCCAGCCGAGCAATTCGGCACGCCTAAGTACGCGGCGGTTGCGCTGATACCAACTGGGCAAGGCGTCTTTGACCAGTAGCCTCCCACTGGCTACGATCCGCCGGTGCAGACCCTGGCTGGCCCAAACTGTGTAGCAGGCTTTTTCCTCGTTCCACCACAGTAGGCAGTAGCTGCTGGGACGTACGAGTTCAGCAACAGCCTTCAGGTAGATCTGCAGCAGTTTATCCCTGTCAAAACCGCTGGCAAATCCGCTGAGAAGTTGCTCAAAGAGCTGACTGGACGGATGGGAATCCTGGGGTGGAGAAGCTTGTTCAGATTGGGAGATGCGAAGCTCGTTTGTTACCGGTGCATCATACCGGCCAGTCGAACTGGCTTGAGCAAGAGCCTGGCGCAAAACGTCAGCAGTGTCGGCGGGAGTGCTGTCGGCACGCAGCCAGATATCGGGGGAGAACAGATTCTCGGTTCGCACTTGGGCGACAACATCCTCCGGCGCCAGGCAGACAAAAACCGCCTGCGGAGCCTGCTCGCGGAGACTGCGGTAGTGTTCCAGGGCCAGCTCGGTAAGAGACTCCAGCCCGATCACCACTATTTCTACGTCGGCCGCGCGAAGGATCCCCAGCGCCTCGTCGTGGCCCGCAGTCAGCACTGCTGCCTGGTCGCGCAGGCAAGTTATGATCTGCTCTTCCCAGTGCCGGCTCAAATTGGTCAGCAGAGCGACAGTCATTCCGTCACGCGCCTGTCATCGTCCCGTGAAGCTTGCGGCAAAGGTAACCCGATAACGAATTCGGTTCCGATGTCAGGCCACGAATGAACCTCCAGCGTTCCATTATGCTCTTCAATGATTGTCTGGCAGATTGCCAGACCCAATCCGGTTCCCCCGACCTTATCAGTATAGAAAGGTTTGAAGATTTTGTCAACTTTTCCGGGAGGAATGTAACTTCCGGAGTTGGACACCCGTATCAGCACGCGCTTGCCACCGTCAGCAGTGTTGATCTGCTTGGTAGTTACCTGGACGGTGCCACCCTCTGGCTCCGCCTCCAGGGCGTTGTTGACCAGATTTACGATAGCCTGTTGCAGGCGCCTTTCGTCACCAATTGGACCGCCGGAGATATCACCCAGGTTAGCAATTAGGGAAATCTGTTTGGCTTCAGCCTGAGCGGAGGCCGAGCGAACTATGGACTGGCACACATCATTTACCTGAATTGGTTTGTTGGTGGCATTGGGCGGTTTGGAGAGACTCAGAAGCTGCCCGACCAGTTGGTCAATCTGTTCAATTTCGTCGGTAGCGGTAGCCATAAATGTAGAACGGAACTCTTCGTCATCCAGTCGCGTTGGCAATAGCTCAGCAAAAGTGCGGATGGCTACCAGCGGATTACGAATCTCGTGGGCCATACCTGCGGTTAAAACGCGCATCAGCTCCAGCCGCTCGGCTCTCTGGCGTTCGTCTTCCAATTGTTGGATAACAGTCAGGTCGTTTATGACGGCAACTGCACCGCCCCGCTGCCCGGCAGCGCTGGTCAGAACTGAGGTGCTATATGCGATAGGGATGGAGCTCCGCCCGGGTCGGGGCAAGTCAATTCGGTTGCTAGCACGGGCCCGTTTGTACTCCGCGGCTGCCCGGAGGCCTTGGGCAATGCTGGTAGGCAGTACTTCTAGGTCCTGGCCTATTACGGTCTCCCGGCTTATGCCGATCATCCGTTCTGCAGCTCGGTT
>JALGTJ010000168.1 GCA_029821415.1 Candidatus Zipacnadia bacterium | reverse complement strand
AGACTTCTATTTGGAGCAGTATGAGAAAGTCAAGAGACTGGGCGGATTGCATATAATTGGCACCGAGCGCCACGAAAGCCGCCGTATTGATAATCAGTTACGAGGCCGCTCCGGACGACAGGGTGACCCGGGCAGTTCGCGGTTCTACGTCAGCCTGGAAGACGAACTGATGCAACTGTTTGGCCCGGACCGGTTCGGGATGTTCCTGCGCGGTTGGCCGGAAGAGGAGGCCATTGAGCACCGTATCGTCAGCAAGGTCGAGTTGCGTAACTTTGAAATTCGCAAAAACACCCTCAAGTACGACGACGTAATGGACAAGCAGCGCAAGGTCATCTATGAGCAGCGCCGCCAGGTACTGGAAAGCAAAGATGTCCGCGAACACATTGTGGCTATGCTGGACCGTACCGTTGACGGTGTGGTAGAGGCTTATGCCAGCCCAGAAATCCATCCGGAAGATCGCGACTTGGAGATGCTCTATTCGGAGCTGGTTGAGGTTATCCCGGCGCTTGACTCGGTGCTTGCCTATGAAGATTTGCCTGCTATGGACCCCAACCATATAGGGGATGAGATTAAGGAAATCGTCCACGATCTCTACCGTCGCCGTGAGCAAGCTATCGGGCCGGAGATGATGCGGGAGATTGAGCGAAGCTGGCTGCTGCACACCGTGGACTATTGGTGGATGGAGCACCTGCGGGAGATGGACGATCTGCGCGATAGCATTGGGCTACGCGGCTATGGGCAGCGCGATCCCCTGGTTGAATACCAGCGCGAGGCCTATGAATACTTTGAACGGATGATAGATCATATCGCCGAAGATATGACCCGGGCGATTATGATGTCTGAAGAGAGTGTCGAGCGGGAAGAGCGAGATCTGGGGCAACTTGAGACCAGCCAGGAGATGCTCGCGCCTGAACTGGTAGCGGCTGGTGTTGCGGCGGGTGGCGAGTCCGGCGGGGAGGCGACGCTGGAGCAGGCTGCCGCGGAGAGTCGTGGCACTCCTGTTACCTACCGTGCTGTTAAGGAGCCAGACCGCAACGATCCGTGCCCCTGCGGCAGCGGCAAGAAATACAAAAAGTGCTGTATGCTTAAGAAGGACAATCCATACGCCAGGCGTGGTTAGGCGGCGGCTGTTTGACCAGTAGCTCAACATTGTGGCCAAGACTACGCAAGATGCTCAGGGAGGGACCGACAATGAAGGCAGCAACACTATCAGTTGTGGTGGGGGCTTTGATTCTGGTATCCACAGCCGCCCAGGCGCAGCCGCCCGATCACCCGCCGCCGCCTCGCTATCGGGTCATCTTCAACTGCGATGGCTTTGGCGGGGGTGGTAATGGGTCGGTGGCCGACTATGTCCAGAGGGTATTTGGTCCTATAGAGAATAGTGATGTGGATGCTCTGTTCTGGTGTGACGGGGCGGGAGGCAACACTGCGCTGTATGACAGTGACGTGCTGGAGCTTAACGGCGCACGTATCGGGAAAGTTCGGCCAGGGCTGCTGCAATGGATAAAGGAGGGCAATGACCCGCCCAAGGTGGTCGTTCGCGAGGCCAAGAAGCGAGGGCTGCCCATCTTCTATTCGTTCCGGCTCAACGATACGCACGACTTCTTCTTAGAAGAGGAGCTACCTACCTTCAAAATTGAGCATCCGGAGTGGACCATTGGCAATATGGATCCGAACTATCCCTACCACCCGGTGTATCCGTACACCTCGCTGGATTTTAGCGTCCCACAGGTGCGTTGGTTGAAGTATCGGGTCGTCAAAGAAATCTTCCGCAAATACGATTTCGATGGCATAGAGATTGACTTTATGCGCAGCCCGCCCCATTTTAAGCCGGGTACCGAGCCGAGCAATGCCCACATCCTGACGGAATTTCTGCGCCGGATACGCTGGTACCTCAACAAGAAGGAGCAACAGCGCGGTCGCCCCATCTATCTGGCGGCACGGGTGGATGAGAATCTGGAGGCCTGCCGCCTGGATGGCTTTGAGGTAAAGACCTGGATGAAAGAGGGGCTTATTGATATTCTCAGCCTGGGCAGCGGCACCATAGATATTGAGGTGGAGAAGTTCAAGCAGCTTGCCGAGGGCACCAATGTACGTATCTATCCGTGCCTCTACGGCTGGCCCAGCCGGTATAATCCCATTCCCGCTGAGATGGTGCGGGGCCTGGCGCTCAACTACTGGAATCAGGGCGCGGATGGCTTATACTTGTTCAATTGGTATTCGTACAGCTCCAGGTACCAGATACCACTGCTCAGTGAGATTGGGAACCCGGAAGATCTGCTGGCCAAGCCCTTGATGTTCGCCGTTGACCGTGGCCAGCCGCAAACTGCATATCCTCATAACTGGCTGCAAGCGGTCCTGCCGGTGGAGCTTGACCGGGGCGAGCTGGTCCGTATGCCCATCCGGGTTGGAACGGATCTGACGGCCAGTCCCTGGGACCAGGCGCTACTGCGGGTAGACTTGCGAGTAGAGTGTGAGAACCTGCTGGATAGTGACAAGCTGCAAGTGACCTTCAATGGCAAGACGCTCTCCGGCGAGGAGCGCGACGGTGGTGTGATTATGGTGCGAGTGGCTCCGGAGCAGATCAAGGTGGGCGAAAATGAGGTGGTGCTGCACCTGGTCAGCCGGCAGGTGGGTGCTGAACCACCCGTCACGGTCAAGGGAGTAGAGATGCTGGTGGACTATCCGTAGGGACCCTGGGGTGAGGCGACGCTGGAACAGACTGCCGAGGACAGCCGAGGTGGCCCGACCACCTACCACGCCCCTACTGAGCCAGACCGCAACGATCCGTGCCCCTGCGGCAGCGGCAAGAAGTACAAAAAATGCTGCATGCTCAAAGAGAATAATCCGTATGCGCGGTGAGCCGTGGCGGTGCCCTCACTACCGTGACGGCTATATTATCTTCCATGTCTGAAAATGCGGGTTGACCAGGAGGCCCCTCCGAAATTATTCACTAAAGGTTGACTTTTTCCTGCCGATGGGTATAATAGTTACAGTGATACGCGCTGCTGTTCTAAGGGACAGCAGACATTTTATCCACGGCGTCGGTCTCCTTGGAGGTCGGCGCCTTTTTGTTTATTGCTGGAAGGAGTGGTTCACATGCCTGCAACCGCAGTGTTCATTGATGGCGGCTATCTCAATGCGGTTCTCAAGCGCGAGTTCAACAGCGTCCGAATTGACTACCGGGTTCTGGTTAACCAGATTGTGGGCGACGAGCGCTTGCTCCGTGCCTATTACTATCACTGTCCACCCTTCCAGAGCGCCCCACCTACACAAGATGAACGCAGGCGCGTATCCGAAATGGACGCGTTCTTCAGTCAACTGCGTCGGCTGCCAAGATTCGAGGTGCGGCTGGGCAAACTGGCTCGCTACTATGATGCAACCGGTAAGCCCGTATACAAGCAGAAGCGGGTCGACATCCTCATGGGCGTGGAATTAGTTCTGCTTGCTGTCAAGCAACGCATCGGCCGCGCGGCACTTATCACAGGTGACAGTGACTTGCTCCCGGCTGTGGAAATCGCTCGGAACGAACGGGCAACAGTATCACAACGAGCTATGGGACGCCTGCGACGAGCGTACACCGATAGACATGTTGGTGCGGTCGGCGAAGATTTCCTAAGTAGTCTACGGGCGGCTAAATAATCTCCCAGGCCTGAAAATGCGGGTTGACCAGTACGCCCTGGTCGCGGGCGGTGGTCACCGTTATCTGCTCGGCAATCTCGCGGGCTTGCTCGGCGTTGTCGGCGGCCAGTAGCAGCGTCCACAGAATCCCGCGCCGGACCGCAATGACCTGCTCACTGTAGCCCAGCCGGTGGGTCAGCGCCTGCTGAATATCGTCGGCCTGAGCACCCTCGGCATCGGTGACCAGCACTTCCACTCGCCACAAGCCATCCGTCGGGGTAGGCCCACCGCCTCGGTCTTGCGGGGAACGGACCTCGTAGCTATGCTTGTTGGGGTTGACAAAGAGGTTGGTCTTCTCGGCCAGCTCGTGAGCCAGCTCATTGGCAGCCTGCGGGTCGGTAGTATTCAGGTCCAGCGAGTAGTAGTCGCTACGCCGCAGCTCTTTGAGCGCCTCGGCATAGCCCAAACGCCGCCGGATGGAC
>JALGTJ010000167.1 GCA_029821415.1 Candidatus Zipacnadia bacterium | reverse complement strand
CTAACCCGCGGGGCGCAGATGCTCGCCGACGCAATCCGCAAAAAGTGGGGCGATGTGCCGGTCGAGACTGCGGCCAGCGGCCCGCCGATTCGGGTAGAAATCTCCGGTGAGCAAAAGCCGTGGCCGGTTAGTGAGTCCTATCATCTGGAAGTTGGCCCAGAGGGGACGCGCATTCAGGCGGTCACCGAACGCGGGGCCTTTTGGGGCTTGATGACATTGCTGGACCTGTTCACCAATACTCCGGATATGATAGATGGCACAGCCGCCATAGCGGGCTGTGGCCGCCATAGCGGGCTGTGTAATAGAAGACTGGCCGGATCTGCCCTTGCGTGGATCGTTACTGTTCAGCGTGTACGATACACAGGAGCGTCGGCAATGGTGCGAGAGATTTGCGCGGCTGAAGCTAAATACGGTGGTCATTGATTGTGCCGATGTCTTCTTTTATCTTGATGATCCGGACAAGCGCCGTCTGGCAGAGCAGGCCTTTGCTGACTTCCGCAGCTACGGACTGGACCCTATACCATGTTTGAACAGTTTCGGCCACGCCCATGCGCAGCTAGCCATCAATCCCAATATCGCGGAAGGCACCTGGCAGCAGGATGAGAAGATCACTCTGCACGGGCAAGAGCCTGTCGCCGTGGCCCATCCCAACGTCATTCGTACTCCCAGCAGTGACGTTGTCGTGACCAACCAGGACAAAAGCATCACCTATCAGGAGGGTCGGGACTACATAATCATCCCCGGTGAGATGAGCTTTCCCTTCCACGAGGCTGAGCATCTCAAGATTCAGCGTACTGAGAATAGCCGGATACCCGAGGGGGCTACCGTGCTGGTGAGCTACGACTGGGTCGTGCCCGGCCTGGGTAACAGCTACTCATACTGCCCCTCGGAGCCGCAGACCTACGAAATAATGATTCCGGCTATTCAGAAGACTATCAAGTACCTGCACCCCAAGTATCTGCACATCGGCCACGATGAGATCTCTCAACTCAACACCTGCAGCCGCTGTCAGAGGCGTAATATGACCGACGCTCAACTGATAGCCGAGGACCTGCACAAACTGAACAATGCAGCTCATCAGGCAGACCCCGAGGTCGTAGTTATGATGTGGGCGGATATGCTGAATCCTTACAATCATGGTCAAAGGTTCCAGGGCGAAAATGAGAGGGATCTGGACTTGATGCCCAAAGACATTATTCAATGCGTGTGGATCTACGGAGCTGCCCCGGTGCTGAATACTGGCCTGCTCAGTTTTGAGCTCTTTCAGAAGCACGGTTTTGCTGGCGTCACCGGCTCCTCCTGGTATGGTCTGGACTGTTGCCGCAACTGGGGGATAGTGGCGAAGCAGGCCCGTCGCAAGGGCATCAACTGCCTGGGGATATGGTACACCTGCCACTATAATCGCTGGGAAGGCTTGGAGACGCTGGCCGATGCCGCCTGGCACACCCCAAATGAGGAGGCAGCTACGTCAATTGATTGAAATTGTCGGCCTTACTAATGAGAGCGTTGAACTGGTTAACGCCGTCTATCAACCCTGGACTGCACGCGTTTCCTACTACTTCCCGATTGAAGCCGCAGGCCTGGACCATACATTGTTTGCCCAGCCCGAGGTTCATCCGGCCAGGTTTCAGATGGAGCCTGACGCGAGTCTGGTCGCTATTGACGGCGGTCAGCCGGTGGGCTGGGTCCAAGGCGGCTACGTGAGCAACATCCCTTCAATCCCCGACGGCGAGCGGGACGCCCTGATTCGCTGCCTGATGGTTGCCGAGGGACGAACAGATGTTGCCCGCGAGCTGCTCGACCGCGCACTGGAAGTCCTTGCGCGTCAACCAGTCCATGCCTGGCAGGCCTTCGAGCACAACTGTGGGTACACATTCGCCACCGGTATTGGCAAGGCGCCGCACCGGATGACCAGTGTGATGGCTGTGTTGGCGGGGGCTGGATTCCGGTCCGGGGACATCAACTTGGTCTACGCGACCAATTCCCTGCGGTCCCTTTCTCCTTCACGAGCCCAAGCGCTCTCAGCCATAGACGTCCAAGTACTACCCCGCGGATGGTCGGAACCGGCAGCAAATGTTGAATGGGATCAGTTTAACATCTTTGAACACTCCGAGCAGGTGGGCTATGCCACTGTCGTGCCGGTGGGTCGGTTAACGGGCATGCCCAGCGAAGATACGCTCTTCATCAAGGGCATCGCTGTTGAGCCTCAGCACCATCGGCGCGGCATCGGGCATTTCATTATGAATACGCTATGGGACTATTACCATCCCCAAGGCATCAATCGCCTGCTGCTCAACACCGGAGATAACAACATCACGGCTCAGAAATTCTATGAGGCGATTGGCTTTCAGCTAACTGATCTGATATCGTCGTTTGTCATTCCGCCGCCAAAGTAAACCGAAGTCTGGTATTACATCACTCCCATACTGCCGGACGGATGTTCACGGTTTGCTCAACCGCCGTATCGCTCAATCCGGGCGCGCGCTGTCGCCGCATGGGCCAACATATTCTCCATTGTGCATTGGCGCTCGGTTACGCCAGCCAGTTCCAAGGAGGCGGCGGGCGTCATTCGCTGGTAGGTGCAAGTCTTCAAGAACTTCCCTACCCATACCCCACCGGTATAGCGCGCCGCCCGGCTCGTCGGGAGAATGTGATTCGTCCCAATGGACTTATCGCCGTAGGCGACGGTTGTCTCCTCCCCGATAAACAGCGACCCGTAGTTGCTGAGGTTGGCAAAGAAGTAATCAGTATCCCTGACATGAAGCTCCAGGTGTTCAGGCGCATAATCGTCACTCAGTCTCACCGCCTCCTCGCGGCTGTCGGCTACATAGACGATGCCGTTAGTTGCCCAAGAGACGCCGGCTATATCTCTGGTAGGCAGCACTGCCAACTGCCTTTGGACCTCGCCAATGGTCTCGTGGGCGAATTCCTCGCTAAAGCAAATAAGACAGATGCCGCTATTGGGATCATGTTCAGCTTGGCCGAGCAGATCACAAGCAACCAGAGCGGGGTCGGCTTCGTCGTCGGCAATGATTAGTATCTCGGTGGGACCGGCGAGGATATCTATGCCGCAACGCCCGAAAAGTTGACGCTTGGCCTCCACGACATATTTGTTGCCCGCGCCACAGAGCATAGCAACCGGCTCGGCATCTGCCAATCCCAGGGCCATTAGGGCCAGCGCCTGGACCCCGCCCAGCACAAAAATCCGGTCGGCCCCGGCCTTCGCGATGGCATTGATCGTAGGGGCATAGTAGCCCTCACCTTTTACCGGCGGCGTACAGGCAATGACCTCTTTCACGCCTGCTACCTTGGCCGGAATGATGCTCATCTGGGCAGAGCCGAACATCGGATAGCGCCCGCCCGGTATGTAACTTCCCACGGAACTGACGGGAATGTGTTTGTGGCCCAGGATGATGCCCGGTCTGATTTCTGTCTCCAGAGGCAGCAGTGTGGCAAGCTGGGCCTGGGCAAAGGCACGGACGTTAGCCTGGCAGTAATCAGTGTCTTCTATGACTTGATCGGGGACTTGGGCAATGGCAGCTTCAATCTCTTTTGCAGAGAGCTCAAAGCTCGGAGGATCCCAGTCATCAAATCTCGCACTGTACTTGCGAACAGCATCCATACCATTGCGCTCCAGGTCATCAAGCATTTCTGCAACGACCTGGGTTGTCTCCTGATCCCGTTCTAACAGTCT
>JALGTJ010000166.1:3427-4029 GCA_029821415.1 Candidatus Zipacnadia bacterium | reverse complement strand
CGCCGCTGTCCGATTACCTGCGCTTCAGCAAGCTTCAGGGAAAGTGCTGCCGTCCGCTGCTGGCCCTGGGACCCGTACCGACGCAGTGAGCGACCGTTGGCAGTGATTTCCACATCGTCGCGATGCGGCCCGACCTGCGTGGCACCACGCTGCAACTCGTAGGCGAACTGCCTCTCCAGTTCTTCCCGAAAAGTTGCCTCACGCTGCTGGTCATCCTCAGCCCCAGATAGCGAACTACTGTAACAGATACTAAGCTGCTCAGTACCACCAGTCAGTTGACTGTGTAGCTGTGCCGCCACCGGACTTAGCCGGTTGAGAAACTCTTCGCGATCAGCGCTGATACGCACTCCGGCCTCCACAAGCTGGCTTGTCCAGGGGCCGAGCATTGCGCCACCGGCCTTATCTTGCGCCACTTGCTTGAGTAGCTCGTTGCGCTGGCTGAGGGCCCGCCGGTAGCGGTATAGATCAGCCAGGTAGCGCGGCGTTATCTGCGATATCGCTATATTCAATAGCCGGCGGCGTACCGCGGCTGGCCCCTTAACTATCTCCAGATCGTCCGGCGTGAACAACACAGCCGGTGCCTGCCCCACTATCTCACCTAC
>JALGTJ010000166.1:0-3422 GCA_029821415.1 Candidatus Zipacnadia bacterium | reverse complement strand
GGCTCCAGTCAGATACGAGGGCGGTGGCTCGTCTGCCGAGCTTGAGCTGCCTTGCCCCTGCAGGGTTACTACAATCGTCCTTGATGAGGTATTGTCAAACTCAAAGCGCCCGGCTGCTTGTCCCCAGGCCCTGCCCCATTGTACCAGTTCACGGTCATAGATAACCCGGGGAGACTTGCTAGTTGCCAGCAGTAGTACTGCCTCCAGTAAACTCGTCTTGCCACTGGCGTTGGGCCCAACAAACAGATTCGGCCCTGGTGGCAAGTCCACCGTGAGCTGCTGGTAGCAGCGGAAGTATTGTAGTCGTAGCTCTGATATGTACAAAGTCAGGGGTCCGGTCCAGCGTTTGCCAACTGCGCAAAAGTAAGCCCCGGTCCTACTCGGCCCGGGGCCTGCTATTAGTCATTGACTTGCGTCCTTCGCACGCCGCGTCAGCCACCACCGCGGTGAGAGCGCCTGGGCCTACATTATCTGCATAGGCATAACCACGTAGGTGTAGTCATCACGATCGCTGGGCCGTATTACTCCGGGCTCCAGGGGACGGGACAGTGCGATTCGTACTTCCTCGCTGCGGGCCGCGTCCAACATATCCAGAATGTAACTGGCGTTGAAGGCCGTCTCAATCGCCTCGCCATCCAGCTTAGCAGGTATCGCCTCCTCAACGTGCCCCACATCCGGGCTGTCCGCAGTTATCCGTAGTCCTTCTTCACTGGTATGGAATACCACGCGATTGGCATCCTCGCGTGCCACAATCAGAGCGCGGCGCAGCGCACTCTCTAGCTCTGCCGTGCTGACTGTGATCCGCTTATCTAACTGATCTTCATCCGGGATAACCTTCTCGTAGTTCGGAAACTCCCCCTCAATCAGCCGAGATGCTATCGTGATCGAGTTGACTTCAAAGCTGACCAGATCATCAGAGATTGCAATCTTGGCCGGCTCATCCGCCTCATCATCCAGAACGCGCAACACCTCATTGAGCGCCCTGACGGACACGATAGCTTCCTGGCTCTGGTCAACTGCATTCTCGCTGGTGCGTAGGGCCAGCCGATAGGTGTCGGTAGCAACCAAGCACAGACTGGAATCCGCCAAAGAGAATAGCACACCGGTCAGAATAGGGCGGGTCTCATCGTCAGAGGCAGCAAAGACAGTCTGGCGCAGTAGCTCAGACAGTTGGCTTTGTGGCAAGGAGAATTCTGTGGCATCAACGACCTCCGGCAGCATCTGGAAATCATCAGCAGAAACACCGCGAATATCGTAGCTGGCGCTGCCACAACTAATTGCCAGGTTATTAGCTTCATCAGCCACCAGCTCAACATCCCCTCCAGGCAGGGTAGTGGCAATTTGCGTGAAGTAGCGGGCCGGGACCGTCGTCGCTCCCTCGTCGCTCACCGTCGCCGGGATGATAGCATCAATGCTCACATACTCTAGGTCCGTCGCCACCAGCCGCAGCGTATCGCCCTGGGATGAGAGATAGATATTATTCTGCACGGGCTGGGTGCTGCGTCCCGACACACCACGACCCACAGTCTGTACGATATTATACAGTTCATCCTGCGAGCACTTGGCATTCAGCATCTACATTCCTCCTCAGAACAGTTATGACGGTGTTGGCTCTCTGGCAAAACAGTGTTGCAGACACAGCATACTGCGGACTCCAGCAACAATTTACGGATTTGTCCACAGGTCTGCTGTTACGACAGTTTCTTTACTTATATATAGTCCTAGTAGTAGTAGAGCTGTGGATTGTGTGGAAAAGCGCACTTGTGCCTGTAAGTCAAGCAATCTTGATGTAGATAACATCAGGAAATGGCTGAGTAGAACTCGCCGACTTATGCACAGTATCCACACCGGGACTAATTATGCTTAATCTTCCCCGCATTGTCAACAACCTATCCGCCAGTTGTCAACAGGAGTGACTATAGCTGGCAGTGATGGCTAGTTGGTTACATCTGCAACCCACTCTTCAGGTCATTGATCAACCATAGCACTTCTTCGTCAGTCTCCAGCAGTTCGCTTACCTTATTATACCCGTGCAGGATGGTACTATGGTCCCGACCGCCAAAGAAGGCACCGATATTGGCCAGTGAACTGTTAGTTAGTTCTCGGGCTAAGTATACAGCTACTTGCCGCGGCCAGACAATCTCCTGATTACGCTTCGGCCCCAGCATGTCCTCCAGAGGACACTCCATCTGGTCGGCTACATATTCGGCAATATCTCGTACTGAGACCGACCGGGGCGCAGCGGCGGTTGAGTAGTCGGCGATCAATTCCTCCACGGCCGACAGTGTTAGCTGCTCGCCGGTAAGAGAAATCTGCGCACATACTTTAAGCAGCGCGCCCTCCAGAACCCGGATGTTGGACTCGATTTTCTCGGCGATGTAAGTGAGGATTTCCTGAGATAGGGCAAGACCTTCAGACTGGGCTTTCTTATCAAGAATAGCAATGCGCGTCTCGACGTCGGGGCACCGCAGATCGGCAACTATGCCCATCTCCAGACGACTGCGCAGCCGATCGTTCATAAGTTGGAGATGGCGGGGAGGTGCGTCGCTGGCAATTACCACCTGCTTATTCGTCTCGTAAAGGGTATTGAAGGTGTGGAAGAATTCCTCCTCCGATGCCGGTCCCTTGATAGCAGCGATAAACTGAACATCGTCCACCAGCCAGACATCTACATTGCGATAACGGTGGCGGAACTGGGCGGTGCGGTTATCGCGCATCGCCCCGATAAGCTGGTTTACGAAGCTTTCCGCCGAGATGTATACCACCTGCAAGTTGGGATTATGCTCGACAACTGCATGCCCAATTGCCTGCAGTAGATGGGTCTTGCCTAGCCCGACCTTGCTATGAATGAAGAACGGGTTATAGCTCTTGCCCGGCGACTTGGAAACCTGCTGGCTGGCGGCGTGGGCAAAGCGATTGCAGTCAGCTACTACAAAGTTTTCAAATGTGTACTTCGGATTCAGAGGGACACTGCCGAATCCTGTAGCGATGGGCTTGGCGGGCGCGGTATCCGCCATCGGCGGCGCTGGGGGATTGCCATCTTGCTCTACCACCTGCATCTCCACGAGCACGGGCCTTTCCACCAATTCACTCAGGCACGAGCTTATTGCCGGCAAGTGCTTCTCCCTTAACCAGTCACGTGCAAATTCATTGGCTACGCCCAGCAGAATCGTCTCTCCATCAAACTCCAGCACCTGCGCACTGCGTAGGAAAGTGTCGCAAGCCGCGTGGCCCACGCTCTCAGCTAATTGGGGAAGAGCTGATTGCCAAAGCTGTGCGAGTCCCGGCGGTGAGATCGTTTCGGCCATATCAGCACCTCTGTGTGTAAAAGTGAGCTAGCCAGATATAAGACTGGCTATCCGGTCATTCGGCTCGAAAGGTGAGAGGATACCGCCAGGTTCGGCTGATAGGGTACGGCTATT
>JALGTJ010000165.1 GCA_029821415.1 Candidatus Zipacnadia bacterium | reverse complement strand
CCAAAAGCAGAATCAGCCACCCTGTAACAACCTCCAGCGGCAAGTACGGACGCAGCCACTGAGGCTCAAGGGCAACTAACAGGTTTACCAGACTACCAGCGTGTTCTTCCATCTATATTGCTCATGCTCAAGTTGAGTCTATTCACCCGGTGTGGGCCGGGTAGAGGGCGCCCAGCAGCCTACGACCAAGACGACAAGCGGTATACCATAGCCGACTACTATTCCCAGTGGACTGATTTCTGTCCTGGTCACCAGCAGATACAGCGCACCGATAGCCACTGCGTACTTGCCTACCTGAAAGGCCAGCACTCGTCGGAAGCGCCGCTGCTTCTTGGTTTCATCGCTACTCTGATCAACCAGGGCAGTGCCCAACATTACGGTGCCGTGAATCATAAGCAAGGCGACCGCCGCACCCGCAGCCACCCCAAACGCCGGATCAGTATGCCCGGTAAGCACCAGCCCCCCACCTACCAGAACTGTGATGAGTCCGGAAACAAGATAGCCGCGGACAAAGAGCCGAGACGGCAACTGGTCAGTCATCGGAATTTGCCGACTGGTTAATCTCACGAAACAACTGCCGGAAGCCGGCAGCACTACCTAACAATACGCCCAAAATCGTCAGCCAGGGCTCGGTTCCCAGATAGTCATCCAGATACAGGCCACCCACCGCGCCAATGCCTACGGCAATCGCCAGCGTCAATCCCACCGTGGACAGGCGCAATTGGCTGCGCCACTTTGAAGCCGGCCCGCGTGCCATCAGCCTCGCCTCTATAAGCAAATGTACTCAGTACTGCACAGAATGTCAAGGGCAGCAGCAAGCATCGCTCCATATTCGCTATGCCCAAGCCCTCTCGCGTCAGGCCACAGAAGCTTCGTCCGCCCTGCTCATAACCCACCACAGTACAATTTGGACCAGTCCGGCAATGACCATAACGCTGGCACCTAAGGCAAATGCAGCCGACAACTGACCAGTATAGTCAGCTACCATCCCGCCCAGCAACGGACCAGCCACTGCCCCCGCTCCCACAACAGCCTCGTGATGGCGCATACTGGCGCCGCGGCGATTTTCAGACTGATGCAGCCCGTAGAACTGGCTGGCCAGGTAAGAAATCCCTGCGCAAACCCCGATCAGGCAGAAGCCCAGCAGGAACTGCCACGGGGTATGCGCATATGTCGCCAGAACCATCCCTACGGCACCGAGAGGCATCGCTATCCACAGCTTCCAAGGATGATACTGCCAGCGACTCGTAAGCCTGGCTATTGCAAACATGGCTATGGCGCTAAGATAAGGCATACCGGCGGCCCAGCCAACCAGCGCACTGGAGTAGCCCAAAGTCTCGCCAACCTTAGGGAACAAGGCGCGAACTATGGTCGTTGAAAAGAAACTGGCAAAGACACCAACGCGCCCAGCAATGCGTAGTCGACGGCCCAGTGCAGGACGCGGCAGAGTGACGGGCTCCTCAACGGTGGGGTTGGCGGGCCGGGTGGCACGACCCGGGGTAAGTTGCAGCAAGACCAGGATAACTACTCCCGCGGCGACCGAGAAGTAGAATGAACCCCGTCCTACCCAATCCCACAACGCACCAGCTACCACGAATCCCCCCAGCAAACCCACCGACCAGGAGATGTTGAATACACCCAGGGCCCGCCCCAGTCCCTGCGCCTGTTCCGAACTCAGATCGGCCAACCATACCATTAGGGAAGGCCAAAATAATGCACCCACTACACCACTAGCTACTACCAATCCCAGCAGCAGTCCTATGCGACCCGCCATCGCCATTCCCAGCCAAACCAGGATTGTCAGCGCAATTGATAGTCTGGTGGCACGTCGAGGCCCAAACCGATCCACTATCGCCCCGCTACCCAGGCATGCTATGGCATAAGTACCCCCACCCAGGCAGCCCAGAATCCCCAATACAGTAGGGCTGGCTCCCAAGGCTACCCCGACAAACTGCACAGCCAGCATAGCACAAGCGCCCGCCAGATCCATAAGAAAGGCCGAGCTGATCAGCTTTTGGCTAGGTGCCGCAAGAAGTTGTCGCATTTATAACCACTCGATGCCAGAATACCTGACTGTGAGTAGCGCTACCTGCTCACCAGCCAGGTTAGTCTCATAACAGATTGATGCCGCAGTTGACACAGTTGTAACTCTTCGCAGCAAGACCGCACGGTATGCTAACATCAGTAGCGACTCCTTCACTGGACCTTCACCCCACAGACGCATAAAGGAGCCGTGGATGCCTCCACGGCTCACTTGATAGCAGACGCCGCCGGCCCCGAATCCTAACCGGCCTCAGATCTTGCGCGGACGATTGCGAACCAGTCGGGCAACATAGCGGATGACCTGGTAACTAATAAACCCAAGTATGTAAAGAATGACCAGCAGATAGCCCCAGCGCAGACGCTGGGAGGTAGCCTCAAGGGTATATGTATCAACGTCTGCGCTCAGTTCCCAGATCGCAGCCCTCCCCTCAATGCGATCGGCATTGGTCTTGCTCTGCACAATCTTCCCTGGCATTTTCAGCTCATAACGCAGCCCGGCAATCTCCTCGCCAAAAGTCTCCACATCGGTGGCTGTCTCCCGGTAGATATTGACCTGCTCAGACCAGTGATACTCCGTGAAGACAGACAAGGGCTTCCGGATTATGTCGGTGATCTCCAGTGAGGCCGCTGCATCCGGTGCGCTGACTGCCTCAGCTATATTAGCTGGGCGCCAGTCGCGGATGATAACCAGGTTTGTGCCTTCGCGTCGCCGACTTTGATGGTCAAAACCTGGAGTTTGCTCCAGCAAGCGCTTCTGAACCTCTTTGGTGCGATCCGGCACACAGATGACTGTGTAGCGACGCAGACCTGAGCCATCCAAGTTGACCGTGGTGGTTAGTTTAACGCTTTGCGAGGCCGACAGCAGCAGATAAGGCACAGCGGCTAGCATCACAATAGCGGAGGGGCGTCGATAAGTTACTTGTGACTTATGGGCCATAGTCCTCTCTCCTGCCGCCTCGGCTACATTTCCTCAGTTTGCTCTGCTTGGGCCGCCTGCCGACTGTGGTAGGCATCCCACGCCCGCACCAAGCCTGCCCCTAATAGTATTGCCGCAATGATGAGTACCGACTTCGGAATGTCAAACCGCCAGACCAGCACGTCAAGCCGAACATCAACCCAATTGCGCCAGATCAGGACTAACACCAGCAGCAGGGCCAGCCCGTACAGGAAATTGCGCAGGTTCCACTCCGGCAGGCCAATTCGCGCGATTTGATTGCTTATCCTCTTGCCCAGGCGCGCCAGCCAGCCAGGCTTACGCGCCGGTAGCGCCTTGGCAGGATGGACAGGCTGCTCTTCAACGTCCTGCTTGGCTTCCTGCTCTTGCACCGGGTATTGCAGATCGTCCAATTCATCCGCCATCTGCCTGGCCTCCTTGGAACCGTATACAATGATAAGGGCTGGTACCT
>JALGTJ010000164.1 GCA_029821415.1 Candidatus Zipacnadia bacterium | reverse complement strand
CTAGCCACTTACAACAGTGTATTAGTTACAAGGAGAGCTATACAATGCCAAGAGCCTGTGCAATATGCGGCAAGACAGCCAGCGTTGGCAGCAAAGTCAGCGCCTCTGGTAAGCGCAGCAAACGACGCTGGCAGCCTAACTTACAAGAAGTTACCGCGCTCGTCAATGGCGCTCGCAAAAAGATCCTGGTATGTACATCCTGTATTCGGGCTGGCAAGGTGACTAAGGCCGGATAAACTAACTCTGTCCCAAAGCTACAGTACAAGCTGGCGGCCGGAGTTCTGATTCGGCCGTCAGTGTCACGCTTAGCTGTGTTTACGCCTGTCGCGACATACCTATCGGAGAGTGCCTTGAATTATAACACGTAATCCGTGGTCCAGCAAGCGGGGGCATGCTTCCGACAAGTGCCCAACCAGGAGCAAAAACCTAACAGTGGCGAGACCGACTGCAGCTATCAATACTCTTGGCTGCAAGCTCAACCAGTTCGAGAGCGAGCAGATGCGCGAGCAGCTCGAAGCACTCGGCTACTGCATTGTGCCCTTTGGCGAACTTGCCGACCTTTATGTGATCAATAGCTGCGTAGTTACCACACGGGCGGCCAGGGATTGCCGGCGCTTGTGCCGCCTCGCCAAACGGCTCAACCCTGACTCGGTGCTACTGGTCACGGGCTGTTATGCGGAGCTATCACCCCAGCAGCTTCGCGAAATTGCGGCCGCCGACATTGTAATTGGCAACGCCGCCCGCGGACGACTGGCCGACTTTGTCCCTCCCGCTGGTACAGCGCATTCCACTGACCTTCTGCTCCCGTATGCCAAGACCGGGCCGATGATCCGCACCATGTCGGGCCACACTCGGGCCTTCGTCAAGATTCAGGAGGGCTGTGACGCTCACTGCACCTATTGCATAATCCCTCT
Organism: Candidatus Zipacnadia bacterium; assembly: GCA_029821415.1. GTDB lineage: Bacteria > Armatimonadota > Zipacnadia > Zipacnadales > Zipacnadaceae > JALGTD01. Next base: position 2,540 of record JALGTJ010000164.1, on the reverse strand, counting down.
GGTGCGCGGCCCCAGTCGCAGCATCCCGGCCAGCGATGTCATCAAGCAGGTGGACTTGCTCGTGGCGGCGGGATACCCGGAGGTGGTATTGATTGGCACCCATCTGGGGCAATACGGTGCTGACTTAAGCGAGGATTTCGATCTGACCCGACTTGTCCGCAGGTTGTGTGAACTTCCCGATCTGCCCCGGCTGCGCCTTTCATCCATAGAGCCTCGTGAGATTACCGACGAACTGATTGAACTGGTTGCTGCCGGAGGCCGCTGTCTGGACGCCGACTCAAGCCGGCCTGGGCAGGGCAAGCTGTGTCGCCACTGGCATATCCCTCTACAGAGCGGCTGCGATGAGATCCTGCACCGTATGAACCGCCCCTACGACACTGGCTTCTATCGCTCAGTGATTGAGAAGATTAAGTCCAATCAGCCCGATACCGCTATCGGCGCCGATGTCATTGTCGGCTTCCCGGGCGAGACCGATGAGCAGTTTGAGCAGACTCGTACATTCATTGAGAGTCTCCCTCTGTCCTACCTGCACGTCTTCACCTACTCAGCGCGACCCGGAACTGCAGCGGCGCGGATGCCCGACCAGGTCCCCGGCCAGGTCAGAAAGGAACGCAATCATATCCTGCGAGCTATCTCTGAGCGCAAAAGAGCTGCTTTTGCCGAAAAGATGGTCGGCAAGCAGCTTGAGGTGGTCATTGAACAGTCCCCCGAGGCCTGCGGCGACACGCTCAAGGCGATAACTGACAACTACTTGCGAGCGACAGTCACGGGATCGCCAGAGCTGGTTGGAAGTGTAGCAAAGATGCAGGTCACCGAGGTAGACGGCGCCACACTGCACGGCGAGCTGATTGACACCGTTTAGTCATTCCTCGGCCGACAAGGACTATTCACTCAATTTGTTGAATAGTAATGCAACCACCGGAACCTGTTGCCGCGGTGTCATCGGCACCAGCGGTGAGTGCTAAACGAGTAGAGACACAGTAGTAGCCAACGGAAATGGACACTAACAATACTTCGGCCATATCTTCGGATAGCCAATCAGAGGCAGCACAGCCTGCCTTCCAGTGGTGGATTCTGGTGGCGGGGCTTATCCTGATTCCGGCCAACGTGTACTGGGTCATCCGGATGGAGGCACTGCCGGATCTCGCTCACCCGACCTGCATATCAATCTTCTTCAACGCTGTCTTCACTTTGCTGGTCCTGGTGGGCCTGAATCATCTCCTGCGGTTGTTCTCGCCCCGCCTGGCGCTGCGCCAAGCTCAACTGCTGCTGCTATACTCTATGGTCAGTATCGGCTCGGCCATGGGCGGATGTGATATGATCCAGAAGCTGGTACCAGTGATGAGCTGGTCGTTCTGGATGGCCAGTCCCGCCAACAAGTGGAACGAGATACTCAACCCCTATATACCCAGATTTGCCACCGTCAGTGACCCCAATCTCCTGAAGGGATTCTATGAGGGCGGAGTTTCCCCATATCAGATGAGTATATTGTCGGGTTGGGCCGGGCCGATAGCCGCCTGGACGCTGTTCGTGGTAGCCCTATTCACTGTAATGATCTGCCTGAATGTGCTGGTACGGCGACGCTGGCTTGACGATGAGCACCTGGCCTGTCCGTTGGTCTACCTACCGGTGGAAATCTCCAAGCCGCACGCCGCCCTGTTCCGTCGCAAGCTATTCTGGATTGGCTTCGCGATAGCGGGTTCAACGAGGATATGGAATCGGCTGGCCTTTTTCTATCCCGTAATACCTGCACTGCAGATTATGGGGCTGGGCAGCGGCAACATGGCGGCGGGCCTGAAAAACCCGCCGTGGAATGCCATACGTACTCTCCCGCGCAGTTTTCATCCTTTCGTCATCGGGCTGGGCTATCTGATGCCCAACGATTTCCTGTTCTCGCTGTGGTTCTTCTACTTTTTCTGGAAGGCGCAGTTGGTAGGAGGAACGGCTCTGGGCATCGGACAGATCCGCGACTTCCCTTTTGACAACTTTCAGTGCTTCGGGGCCTACGCCATGTTTGGCATCTATACGCTATGGCTGCAGCGCGATTATTTGCGCGAGCTGTATCAAACGGTGCTCGGGGCACCAACCCGGCTTGCTCGCGAAGAGGAAGCGCGCTCCTATCAATTAGCGGCGATAGGAGCAATAGTAGGATTTGCCGTGCTGGTGTGGTTCAGCATGGCTATGGGGATGCATCTATCAGTCGCCATTGGATTTTTCGTGATCTACTACGTCCTGTCAGTGGCCATAACTCGTATGCGCGCTCAGTTTGGGGTGCCCGTCCATTCAGTGCACAGCACCGGAGCCAGTAACGTCCTGCCAGCAGTCTTCGGGACACGCGCCTTTGCCAAAAAGGACCTGATCGGGGTCGGCATATACTTCTGGTTCAATCGCGCTTACCGCCCGCATCCTATGCCCTTCCATATGGAAGGATTAAAGATGCAGCAGGACAGTGCCGGCACAATCAAGGGCACGACGCTAGCCCTGGTGGCCGCAGGCATTGTCGGCACGCTGGCTGCATTTTGGACGCATCTGCACCTTTG
>JALGTJ010000163.1 GCA_029821415.1 Candidatus Zipacnadia bacterium | reverse complement strand
GATCCCGTCGCAGCAGCGCATATGATGATCGCCCACATGGACAAGAAACGGGCAGCACTGGGGCTGGACGAGATGATGTACGAGCAGCCCTTCCCAGTGGCAGCGAGCTAAGCATCCTGCCCTATCAAGCAGCATATAGAGAGGTAAGCTGATGCCACGAGTCATTGCTGTAGATGTCACTAAGTGTATGGGCTGTCATAGTTGTGAGGTAGCTTGCGCAGTAGCTCATTCCCGCGGCAAGACTCTGCTGGCAGCCATCCAGGAGCAGCCCTTGCCCCAGCCCCGGGTCTCTGTGCTGGCCGCCGGCGAAATGGCCGTCCCCCTGCAATGCCGGCACTGCGAGGATGCACCCTGCGTCGCGATATGTCCCACCAAAGCTCTCCAGAAGCCTGATTCCGAGGGGCCCGTGATCATTGATCAAGAACTGTGTATCGGTTGCAAATCATGTATTATGGTCTGCCCGTTCGGCGTTATAACAATGAGCGCCGACGGCAAAAGCATAATTAAATGCGACCTGTGTATAGAGCGGTTGAACGAAGGAGAGGACCCGGCCTGTGTTGAGGCCTGTCCTACGGGCGCCCTGCAACTGGTAACGGTAGATGAACTGGCAGCCCGAAGTCGGCAGTTGGCTGTGACTGAGTTAGTAGCGACCATTGAAAAGCAAAGCTAAGAACCCAAGAAAGCCTAAGCAGCTAAGCGAATCATTGTGGACTTAACCAAAACCGACGAGATAATAAAGCAATATGAGATAGCTCCACAGTCATTGATTGCTATCCTACAAGATGTCCAAGACGAGTGGCAATACCTGCCTCGCGAGGTCCTGGAGCATATTGCCACCCGGCTGCAAATACCGATCAGCCAGGTCTTCCGAGTAGCGACTTTTTACAGCGCATTCACACTCCAACCTCGCGGGCGGCATCTTATCAGTGTCTGCACCGGCACTGCTTGCCATGTACGTGGGTCGGGCAGACTGTTGGAACGCCTGCAGAAGCTGCTACAGATAGCGCCAGGAGAAACTACTCCCGACAAACAGTTCTCCCTGGAAACGGTACACTGTATGGGTTGTTGTGCCCTGGCGCCGGCAGTGCGGATAGATGAAAAGGTCTTTGGCGAGGTGGCAGTAGGCCAATTGCCTGATCTATTAGAGAAATACGAATAACTAAGCCTCCATTAAGCGGCCATTGTTCTTCTGACCAGAAATCGCCAGGCCGGAATGTCTGCGGACCTATGGCAATAAAACAACAGTCAACATTAGACACATTGCGTGAGCAAGGCCGGCAACGGTTGTACCCGGATGTTCCCCGGATCACCGTGGGAATGGCTACATGTGGGCAGGCCGCCGGAGCAGCAGAGGTCTACCAAGCCCTACAAGAGGCTACCCAAGGCACATCAATCGCGGTGGTCCCCGTAGGCTGCCGCGGCTACTGCCAGCGCGAGCCGCTGGTGGATGTCCGCATACCAGGCTGGCCTCGGTTAATCTACGCTCAAGTGACCCCGGACCAGGCTCGGGAGTTGGCGGAAGCAGCCAGCAACCGGCAACTTGTCTTGGACGGTGCACTGGGCCGGGAAGATAATGATAAGCCGCTGTGGGGCGAAGAGCAGATCCTGGCCACCGACTCGGTGCCCGAGCAAATAGATACTATCCCACTGCTTCGGGACATTGACTTTTACAAGCACCAGGTACGCATTGCCACCCGCAACTGTGGCATTATTGACCCAGCAAGCCTCCCGGAATACGTAGCGAGAGGTGGCTATCAGGCTCTGGCAAAAGTCCTTGAGCAGATGACTCCAGAAGAGGTTATTGAGGAGATCACCGCCTCCGGCCTGCGCGGCCGGGGAGGCGGTGGATTCCCGACCGGACGCAAGTGGCGCTCGTGCCGCGAAGCCAAGGGCGAGCCGCACTATGTGATCTGTAATGCTGACGAGGGCGACCCAGGCGCATATATGGACCGCAGCATTCTGGAGGGTGACCCTCACGCAGTACTTGAGGGGATGATCATTGGCGCGTATGCAATCGGCTCACCTCAGGGCTACATCTATGTGCGGGCAGAGTACCCATTGGCAGTCAGTACGCTTCGCGAGGCTATCAATCAGGCTCGCACAGCAGGTTTGCTTGGCAATGACATTTTGGGCTCGGGGTTCGCCTTTGACATTGACATTGTGCGCGGCGGTGGTGCCTTTGTATGTGGCGAATCTACTGCCTTGATGGCCTCGGTGGAGGGACGTGCAGGAGAGCCGCGCTCCAAATATGTACACACCGTGGAAAGTGGACTGTGGGACAAACCTACTAATCTGAACAATGTGGAGACCTGGGCTAACGTCCCTGCTATAATTGCACAAGGACCAGACTGGTTCAGCAGTATTGGTACAGAGAAAAGCAAGGGCACCAAAGTCTTCTCTGCGGTGGGAAATGTGCAGAATACAGGGCTTGTTGAGGTGCCAATGGGGATGACCTTGCACGAGCTTGTCTATGACGTCTGCGGTGGAGTCCTTGATGGCCGGGAGTTGAAGGCCATTCAGACAGGAGGTCCGTCCGGCGGGTGTATTCCGGCTGAGCTGTTGGACCTACCCATTGACTACGAGCATCTCACCGAAGCAGGCTCAATGATGGGCTCCGGCGGTATGATTGTCATGGACGATCGTACCTGCATGGTAGAGTTGGCGCGTTATTTCACCGAATTTTTGGTAGAAGAATCCTGTGGCAAGTGCGGGCCGTGCCGCGAAGGCCTCTATCAGATGCTGCATATCCTAACGGATATCACCCAAGGCCGAGGCAAACCCGAATACATTGAGCAGCTTGAAGAGCTTGGTGAACTGCTGAGCTGGGCGTCGCTATGTGCGCTGGGGGGTACAGCAGCGAATCCGGTGCTCAGTACACTGCGCTATTTTCGCGAAGAGTATGAGGCACATATCTATGACAAGAAGTGCCCGGCCGGAGTCTGCCAGGAATTAATTAGCTACCGCATTGACCCGGAGGCCTGCACCGGCTGTCATCTATGCGCCCGTAATTGCCCCCAACAGGCTATCGTCGGCGATCCAAAGGAACCACATCAGATATTGACAGAGAAATGCATCAAATGTGGTATCTGCCGCGAGGTCTGCAAGTTTGACGCGGTAGTTGTGGAGTAATCATAAACCAATGGCTTACATAACTATAAACGGCCAGAAGGTCCGTGCCCGAAAAGAGGAGACCGTGCTGCAGGTGGCCCGGCGGCTCGGGATAGATATCCCCGCGCTGTGCTATCATCCGGCCCTGGAGCCGTATGCCGCTTGTCGTCTCTGCCTGGTAGAGGCCACCCTAAACGGGCGCACCCGCGTGGTGGCTTCCTGCGCCTATCCCATCCGGGACGGCCTGGTAGTGGAAACTGACACCGAGCAGATTCACCAACTGCGCCGCAATCTCCTGAAGCTGTATCTCGCTCAGGCTCCCAATGCCGAAGTAATACAACAATTAGCCGCC
>JALGTJ010000162.1 GCA_029821415.1 Candidatus Zipacnadia bacterium | reverse complement strand
TTGACCTCCCCGGGAGCACTAACACCCGTGGCAACTACCTCCCCAGCCCACTGCATCTTCAACCATTCGGCCGCCCGGCGTAGCGGTGCCAGGACGTCTTCAACATACTCGGCATTGGCGTCAGCCATAGCCACAGCGACCACCAGCTTCTTCCCTGCCATCAGATCGCCCAGCCGCTTATCATCCCGTTGATATAACGACCAGCGATCAATAAAGAGTTTCAGCAGGCCACTCACGCTGAACCAATAAACCGGTGTACCGAGGACGACCACCTCGGCAGCCACCATCTTGTCAATGAGCTGGTCAGCCACGTCTTGGCGCGGGTCGGTCCAGTTTGTCTCCTCGCCATAGACCGGGTCAATTGGTGTCAGAGCATAGTCAGTCAGATAGACTTTCTCTGTTTCATGATCGGCATCAGCCGCGCCGGCCAGTATCTGTTCGACCAAAGTGTCGGTATTACCACCCTTGCGCGGACTGCCCACAAAGCCGACGACCTTCATATTTCAGTCCTCCTTCGCCTGCACAGATCGCTGCTAAGACGAACTGCCGGTCATAATTGTTGGCAGGTCAATACCTGCCCAAACCATTCAACAAGATTGGAAACAAAGGGCTCGGCATAGGCGTGGGGCCCGTGTTCGAGCTGGAAACGGCAACGCTGAGAGGCTCCGTACAGCCCGTAGATCTGCTCAGTAAACTGCTTGACTTTGTGAAAGCCCGACAGCGGCCAGTGAATATCCGTCATATTATTTTGCACCAGCAGCGGACGCGGGGCGGTAGCAGCAACCACGTGCTGAACATCAGCGACCGATAGCAGGTCAAAAACATAGGGACTGGCCCCGCTCCAGCCTCCCTGGCGATTGCAGTACTCCAGGGCAATAGCCTCATACGTTGTGGCACCACAGACCGGCGCGACGGCGGCAAACCCAGCGCAGACTGCCGCAGTAAACCAGGTAATAATCGCGCCTTGGCAAAGTCCGGTGATGCCAATGTGCTCACAATCAATCTCGGGGCGCTGCCGAAGGTAGCGTAGGGCGGCCAGATTCGTCATTACCTGCAACCCGACATTGGTAATGCCGAGCAAGTGGCCTAGGGCTGTAACATTGTTGCGATCCGTCTCAAAGTCAGGACGATCAGCCCGCTCGCCGGTGGCATCATACTCAACCACCAGCGCGCTGATCCCCGCCCGAGCCAGAGCCATACCCATCTGCACAATATCCTCCTCATTCTTGCTCTGCCCATAGCCGGGACAAATGATGACGGCAGGACCAGCCTGGAGCAACTGCTGAGGACGGTAGAAGTGTACTGGAATGTAGAAGCCCTCGTCAAAGTGGACATCTATTGCCTCCAGGATGAGTTCCTCCCCGAGCGGGGCGGCTGCCCGACACGGACTGGGCCCCTCAGAAGGCTCCCAGACTGGCAATCGCTGGCGCAGCGCCTTCTCAAGTTCTGTTCGAAATTGCTCCCACTGCTCAAGCGTACCGAAGCTGCTGGGCAGCTCGGCACACCGCGCCGCCACTTTCTGCTGCAGGTAGCGCAGCGCTGAGTAGCGCGTAACATTACTGAGAAAGTTGGAGGGTAGACTGTAATCTTTCATTTTCGGTGAGCTCCCCGGATATCGCAAAGCTCGCGTAAGCATATCACAGCTCGGCGATCCGCTGGCTTTCTTCCTGAGCTATCTGCGCCCAGCGATCAAAACGCTCTGGCTCGTTGTTGCAGGTATGAGTGTCCTTCAACACAATTTCCACAACGCACCCCCGGGTTATCTCCAATGTCTCCCGGATGTAGCTGCGCACCTTGTCTTCGTCAAACCGCAGCGCTGCCAATTGAGCAGGATTGGGCTTCCAGGAATAAATATAATCCTGGCCCAGGCTTTCTGCCGCCTTTTCACGATCAGCCCAGGGACTAATTGAGATGCGCCGCAGCCGTGGGACGCGCTCTTTCAATATATCCAGGCGATCAGTTAGCGGCTCGCAGCAGCCAAAACAGTTCAGACCAAACCGCTCCATAAATGGCAAGTTGTATTCCAATACGAACTCGTTCCACATCCGCGGAGAAAGTCCGACCGTCTCCTGCGCCTCAGCGAAACCCCACATATCGCGCAGTCTCACATGTTTGCCATCAAAGCCATCGGCGGGCAGTTCGTCGGTGAAACCCAGCCCGCCTGATCCAACGTAATCATTGCCATTGTTGAGCATCAGCAGGCCTTGCGCCTCCAGTGAGCCAGCGTGAGTAAACGCAGGGTCATCCACCATATCCCACATCATCTGCTCCAGGCCCCGCAGCTCCGCCCAGATCCACGTCAGCGTGGGCGACCACCACCAGCTCTGTCCAACACTGACGTCCAGTAGGCCGTCAAAGAGTTCAGCGGCCCGCTGGCGGTTCCGCTCGGTGGCCTCATAGTCTACCTCAGTGCGCGGAACCTGAAGTTTGTCCAAGTCCTGCAGCTCCTTCACCGGCGCCTCCCACACATAGGCGCCGCGATCAGTGGTGGGCTGGATACGCTGGGCCTGGAGGCCCAGCCCAGTGGTTGTGCTTACGTAGTTGACCAGCAGGCGCCGGTCGGTAACCTGGTCGTCGTTGAAGTGCTCTGCAATGTATAGTCGCTGCCGCAACTGATACTCCCAACCCCGCAGCAACGGGTCCTCGCAGCGTAGCTCGTTGTCATCAAGCAGCTCCACCCAGCCGCCCTCGGGGAAGACCAGGACCATCGGCTTGGTGGGGCGTAGCGCGTTGTGGGCATACCACATCTGCCGCTTCTCGTCCTGCTCGGGTAGTGCGGCAATCTCAGCCACGCGTTCAGCGAGATCCCGCAGGATTGCATGGTCGTTGCGACACATAGGCTTCTTTCCTGCCATTGTTGATCGGCTCATCGCGCACAGACTAGCCCGCCATGTCACTCATTTGGGCCAAGCGTGCGACTTAGAAACAGTGTACCGCCGAACTCTTAAATGTGCAATACAGTTCAGTGCCTGCGTCTATCCCCAGCTCGCTGAACGACTCGTACGTGACGAGGGCCGTGAGGGTTAAGTCACCGCTGGAGATGCGCACCGCCAGCAGAGGGCCGGAATTCTCCCATCCCGCCACTACACAGCGGAACTGGTTGCGGGCGCTGGAATCAAAGGGTTGGCGGGAGAGCAATATCTCTTCGGGCTTGATCCAGACGTAAGATGTGGACTCGTCAGCCAGCGCTGCGTGAATCTCCACTCTGCCAACCTGACACACACCCTCGCTGGCAGAATCTACCGTCATTATATTCCGCATACCCAGGAATTCAGCGACAGCCGCATCCGATGGCGCTCGGAATAGCTCCTGAGGAGTAGCGACCTGGCGAATGCTGCCCTCCAGCATCACACCGACGCGGTCAGCCAGATACAGAGCGTCATCAGGGTCATGGGTTACGTGTAGGAAGGTGGTGCCGGTCTGTTGGTGGATGCACCGTAGCTCGTGACGCAGCCGCGCGCGCAAGCCGATATCCACAGCCGCCAGTGGCTCGTCCAGCAGTAACAGACGCGGGCGCGGCGCCAATGCCCGGGCCAGTGCCACACGCTGCTGCTCACCACCGGACAAACCTCCGACACGGCGATTAAGCAAGGCGGCGATGTTCAGCTTCTCAGCCAGCGCGCGAACCCGCGCGGCGGCTTGCTTAGATTGCACGCCCCGGGCCCGCAGACCATAGGCAATATTCGCGGCGACGGCCAGGTGAGGAAACAGGGCATAGTCCTGGTAGACAACAGCAAAATCACGGGCCTCCGGCGGACTATTCGTAATATCTTGGCCTTCGCACAGGATTCGGCCAGCGTCCGGCGTTATGAACCCAGCGACCATTTCAATGAGAACCGTCTTCCCCACTCCGGAAGGCCCCAGCAGGACAAAGTACTCCCCATGATTAAGACGCAGGTTAAGGTCAGCGATGGTGAACAAGCCCAGTTGCTTGCTGAGGGATCTAAGTTCAAGCATCCTGAGCCTCCTGGGTTGGGCGAGCGAGAAAGCGTACGACCACAAAGATCGCCACGCAGATAATAATCAGCAAAACCGCTACCGACCGAGCATAGGCCAGGCCGTAGTCGTTGAAGCGCTGGAATACCATCACCGGTGTAGTCATCGGGTGGTAGGCAATAATGATCACTGCGCCGAATTCGCTGATGCCCCGCGCCCACATCAGAATCATTCCCGAGACAATATCCCGCCAGGCCATAGGAAGCGATACGGTGAAGAAGACTCGCCACGGTGAGGCGCCTAAGCTACGGCCCACCTTTTCCAGTCTTTCCGGTACAGCCAGAAATCCTGCGCGGGCCGCGTTAATCAAAAAAGGCACTGATACGAATGCCATTGCCACTGCAATGCCGGCGGCGCTGCCCATTAGCCCACCCGTCACGGATCCAAGCAGCGAACGCCGTCCGATTACGGTCAGCAAAGCGATGCCGGCGGCGGAGTGCGGGATAATTATGGGCAAGTCAATAATCGCTAGCAGCGCGGTCTTGCCGAAGAACTCCTTTCTGGCCAATACGTACGAAAGAGGAATACCAGCTACGGTACTAATAAGCGTTGCGGTTAGGGCAGCACTCAGCGTCAAGCGAATAGATTGGATTACTTGTGCATCAGCCGCGGCCTGGGAAAGCTCGCCGAACGATGTTGATAAGACCAATGCCGCCAGCGGTGCAACTATGAGAAGTAGCACGCCGGACCCGAGAGCCGCAAGAATCAGGGCGAACCAAGAAAACCGATAACTGTGGGTTAGTCCCTCCACCCTCTTCACGGTCCATCTACCTGCTTGCACAGCCGTCGCAGTCTGGCAGGCACTCGGTCGTATTCCCGTGTCTGCGCCGGCACGATAGGCTCCTGCCCATACTTGCGCATAATAGCCTGCCCCTCCGGCGATAGTAGTAGCGCCACATACGCCTCCGCTAACCCGCGATTCTGCGCATTATTGGGGATCGTCACCGAATAGACAATGGGACGGCCAGTTCGGGTAATGACCTCGCCGGGTCGCTTGCCAGTCACTGTGACCCTGGCGGTGCGATACAGGTCGGCCAGCTTCGGCGACCGCAGGTTTATCGGATCGGGCAGTCGCAGAATCTTCAATCCGTGCTGCTGGGCGACTGAACGATAGATGAATGCATAATCAATCTCACCAGCTTCCAGCAGAGCCAACAAGTCAGTTTCCTTGGGACGGATGTACTTATTGCCGTGTTTGTCGATCAGATCATCCGCCAGGTAAGGCACCTGATAGTGTTTCTGGGCCAGTCGGAAGACCATGACGGTTCGGTACCCACAGGGGTCACTATTGGGATCGGCCCGCCCAAAGTTGACGTCATCGTCCAGCAATATCTTGTACCAATTGGTCAAATTAATCTCGTCGGCTTTATTACTTTTCGCGGTGTAGGCGATCGCCATCTCGTTGGTGGCGAAAAGGATATTGAAATCAGCGTGTTCCGGCATGAGTAGGTTCTCAACAACCTCATAATCAGCCGAGGCGAACACATCGCAGCTTCGCCCGAGGTCACTGATCTTGCGCGCACAGTCGCGGCTGCCGGCGGCCTCCGCCTTGATAGTAACTCCCGGATGACGCTGCTTGAACAAAGCGGAAACTTCGCGAAAGGTCAACCGGCGCTTTGGTGCACCCCGCCACCAGGGACAGTCCAACTATTGCCAATATGCTCACGCTATACTTGTACATAATCAATGAACCGTTCATCATACGATCAGCCTTCTGCGTAGTGATCTCAAAACACTATTACTCCTTTATGTTCGGGATTAGCTTGATTCATCCGGGGAGATGCTGAATTCTCTGAGGATGGGTGTAGACCGTGGCGTGGTCGGTACGCACAAAGCCACAAAGCGTAATATTGCTCTGCTCAGCCGCCTCAATGGCCAGCGAGCTAGGCGCGGAGACGGCAGCAATTAATTCCAGCCCGGCTCGGGCGGACT
>JALGTJ010000161.1:3789-4471 GCA_029821415.1 Candidatus Zipacnadia bacterium | reverse complement strand
GCTCCCGCGCCCATTCCACCCAAAGGTCAGAAACAGCGATCCATCGCTCGCGAATAGGTGATGCCCCAGCGTATATGCGGGCGGCACTATTTGGTTGAAATAATTGTCTTTCGCGGCGTTGTCTGCGTTTATTGACGCAGTATGGTCTGTTGTCACTGTCACCCATAGCACTGTGAACTTGACGGTGTCGTTACAAGAGGATGAATCTTCGACGGCCAGCGTCAGCGTCACGTCGCGCATTGAGTCGCTCGCGGTTTCTCCCTGTACCCAGAGATTCTTGGGCAACGCACCGTTGGCAAACTTGTTGTCGGTGCCGTTGAACGTGATTTCGCTGCCGCCGCTTGAGGCATCGTAAACCTTGACTTTTGTGTTATTGCGCGACAGTAGGAGGTTCCCGCTCCATGCAGTGGGCTGAGCCTTTTGGAGTACGATTTGCTGGCGGGGTGCGTTGTTGCCATCGTAGTTGCGCACTACCACTGCACCCACGCTGTCCTCATCCCCCTCATCCACCCCACTAATGTCCAAGTCCGCTTTGACCACGGTCACATGGATGGTCTCCGTCTCAGCAGGGTCGTCGCGAGTGCCCTCGTAGGGATCGGGAGGGAGGGGCTCATCCTCAACCGTAACTTTTATCCAAATATCGTTAAGCTCAGTGGAAGGCTCATCGGGTGCTTCCCACGTG
>JALGTJ010000161.1:0-3758 GCA_029821415.1 Candidatus Zipacnadia bacterium | reverse complement strand
GTACAGGTGATGTTATCCGGTGCCCGGTAGGACCCCGGCCCCGGCTCGAATATTAGGGTGTCTTCTTCGTAGACTGTGCAGGTGCAGCCCAGGTAGGAACCTACACATGCTATACTCTCATCGTCGGGGTTAGTAAGAGTGATCTCAATGGGAGGAAGGAAGGTCCAATAGTGGGCACTCGCCTGGGGCAGAGCAATCGCGAACAGCAGCATTAACCCGGTAGATATTACCAATCCAACTCTACGCCCATTCCTCATCGTTCCGCCACCTTCGCTATCGTGGTGAGGCTATCAGCGAGGGCTGGCTACTACATCACCAGCTATGTGGTGTGCTACTGTGTTGATAGACAACTAACACCTGCAAAAAGTTCCGCTTGCCAGAGACATGTTGATATTTGTATGTAAAAAAATGGGCTTTGCCTGTATTATCAGCATCCTACCGCCGTCATTTCCTCGTCCTGCCATCATTGCTTGCTACGGCGTCACTTCCTGCATCTGCAGTATCCACCACATCCCGTAACACCCCGAGTCGCGCACCCACTCGTAGAAGACAGTGCAGTTCCACTGCTGAGGGCGATATCCCGTTTTGGTGACCGCGATCTCCACCGTCCAGTACTCGTAGTCCTGTACAGTGATTGTCTGGAAGTCTGCCCAGAAACCGTTGAACTCCCAGGTGAACTCTTCAGTAGGGTCGCCCGCGACACAGCCGACCGTCTGTTGGGTGGCCGACGTGCTGGTGTGCCACTGGTAGACCTGGGGATTAGCGCCCATCCCCTCGTAGACAGTGACCGTGACCAGAGCGTCCAGGGGAGTTCCATCAGCGTCGGTCACCGCCAGCGCCAGCGTCAAGTTGACATCCACCGGCGGGCCGGGGGGCCCCGAGCTGACGACAGAACTGCAACCGGAGCATCCAAGCAGCAGTCCCACCATGACGCATAACGCTATCAGTGAATATCCCAGCCTGCCGACTGATAGCCGAGCCAGCCTTCGCCTCTTCCTGCCCATGTCATCATTCTCCTTTTGGCCCTACCCACCACTCTCACGCTCTTCTTTCTACTCTTCTACTTCACCGTCCGGGTGCTGTCTCCTGCTTGGCGACCAGCTATAATCCTACTGGGCACCAGCTCTGTCATCTGGCGGAAAGCCGCCTCGCCGGCGGCCTGCACTACAGCTTGGCGCGCATCACTTAACACTGGGGGACGGGAAGTGGCGTTGTGCGCGTCACTGGCTACTATATGGGCCAGTCCTCTGCGGATTAGGTCAGCAGCAATCTCAGCGATGGTCCGGCCATAATCTCCGTGCAGGCTGGGCGCATTGACTTGTATCAGGCAACCACGCGCTACCAGCCGCTCGTACAACTCCGGCTCGCGCTGCGCTACCTCCGCGCGCTCAGGGTGGGCCAGTATCGGGGTTATGCCGGCAATCTGAAGCTCGAAACAGAGCTGTTCAAGATAGTTGGGGATACCGATGAAGGGCGGTTCCAGTAGCAGGTACCTCCCGTCATCGGCAAGTGTCATGACTTCATCGCGTCTTACCATGGCCGGCAGCTCTGGATCTGCGCGCACCTCTGCTCCGGGCAACACTGTCAGCGGGATGTTGTGGTCAACCAGTGCTGTCTGCAGTTGCTGGGCGGCTGTGCGGATCTGGGCGGGTGTGGGGCCGATGTCTACAAGCCAATGAGGGGTGGCCACAATCGTCTCAATACCATCATCCAGGGCTATGCGTGCCATTGCTATGGATGTGGCCAGGTCAGGAGAACCGTCATCCAGACCAGGCAGGATGTGGCAGTGCAGGTCAATCATCGGTACATCGCTTTCCAACAACAAAGCGCCCCGGATATTGCTTTTTGCCAGGGCGCTTGTCTTATCATAGGGTGCTGTCCGTGCCTACTCCGTGCTGAAGCTCACATAGGCCCGGCGCTCGATACGGTTCCAGTCCACCGCAATGCCAAACAAGTTGCAGTAAAAGCGCAGCGGTACATAGAGGGTGCCTCCGCGCTTGATTGGCGCCCGCACCACGTCGGTCTTCACGCCATTAACGATAGCGTAGTGGTCGTTGGGTAGCACTCGCACCGACACATTACCGCGTTCAAGTTCGATCAGATCCTTCGGTGGGCCGGTGAGGAGCCGGCCGCCAATATGACGCATCAGGTCCAGGAGACTAACGTATACCCGCTCGTCCTTCATGAACGGTTTGTATTCAAAGTCGCCCTCTCGCCCGTTGAACCAGACCATCTCCCGCTGGATCGTTTTGCGCTGGATGAGCTGAAACTGGGGTGCTGAGCTCTCTCCCCACACCAGTGCTACCGTACTGAGCAGAAGGCTGGCAACTACTGCGATGGCTGCTATTCTTCCAATGTGGCCTGTGCTCTGCATCAGAATGCCTCCCGTGCGGCGCAAGGATACTCTAAAACCGTTTGTAGTATAACACAATTATTGGCTTGCTGTCAAAGCAAGTGGGGCTCCTTGCTGCTGACCACCGCCCGTGCCTCAACGCACGGGCACTAACCCCGGTATCGTTTGGGCTGATCTTTGCCTTTATTTGCCCCGGTCTGTCGTTAAGCTGCCGTTGCCCTGCTGTTCTGTTGTTGTTGTGCTGTTGTTGTGCTGCTGTTCTACGTTCCCATTTTCCAACTGGACAGATATTCTTCCTGCGCGGGCGTCAGCGTGTCTATGGATATGCCCATGGTTTCCAGTTTGAGAGCAGCAATTTGCTGATCGATGTGTTGAGGAACCGAATGGACAGCCACCGGCAGCGGCTGCTCTAAGCCTGCCACATATTCAGCACATAGCGCCTGGTTGCTGAAACTCATATCCATTACCGAGGCCGGATGGCCCTCGGCCGCCGCCAGGTTGGCCAACCGGCCCTGGCCGATTACAAATAGCTCCCGTCCGTCGTGCAGGTGATATGCCTCCAGATTAGGCCGAATAGTGCGAACGGTGGTGGTCATATCGCGCAGGTCAGTCAGATCAATCTCCACATCAAAGTGCCCTGAGTTAGCCAGCACCGCGCCGTCTTTCATCACCGCGAAGTGCTCCCGACGGATTACCGACCTGTCGCCGGTAACGGTGACAAAGATCTCGCCGATTTGCGCTGCTGCACCGATAGGCATAACCTGGTATCCATCCATAGCAGCGCGCAGCGCCCGCAGCGGCTCCACCTCGCAGATGATTACCTTCGCCCCCATGCCCTTCGCCCGCATCGCCACGCCTCGCCCACAGTTGCCGTACCCGCAGATTACTACGTTCTTGCCTGCCAATAGAATATTGGTCGCCCGGAGGATTCCGTCTATAGTGCTCTGGCCGGTGCCGTAGTAGTTGTCAAACAGGTGCTTGGTGTTAGCATGTCGGCAGCCATCGCCCGCAGCCGGATGACGCCGGTGGTGGTCTCTTCCATCCCGGCCTTAATGTCGGCGATCTGCTCTTGGCGCTGGGAGTGGAGCGTAGAGATTAGATCCGCTCCATCATCAATGGTAATAGTGGGGTTGATGTCCAGAACGCGGTTGATGTGCTTATAATAGGTCTCCCGGTCCTCGCCGTGCCGGGCATAGACCGCCACTCCATAGTCCGCCACCATACTGGCCGCTACCTCGTCCTGGGTGCTGAGGGGGTTACTGGCACACAAAGCCACCTGCGCTCCGCCAGCCTGCAGCGTCCGCATCAGGTTGGCGGTCTCCGAGGTGACATGCAAGCAGCAGCCGATCCGCTCGCCGGCCAACGGCTGCTCCTGCTTGAAGCGCTCGCGAATCAGCCTCAGCAC
>JALGTJ010000160.1 GCA_029821415.1 Candidatus Zipacnadia bacterium | reverse complement strand
CATGATCTGCAATTTGTACCAGTAATGTGGCTGCTGGTCATCCCGATCGCCATCGTGATCATCTACACCATCTTGCCGGTATTCCATGCTCTGTCGTTGACGACAGCCTATACTTACCTGGAACGGCGCTTCGGATTGAATGTGCGGATGATAGGCAGCACCCTCTTCATTCTGCTGCGTGGGGGATGGCTGGCGACCGTCATCTATGCACCCTCGGTTGCACTCAGCGCCGTGATTGATATCCCCGGCATTGCTGAGCATCACGAGACCTTGGCAATCATTCTGACCTTAGGGGTGGTCGCTACTATCTACACCACTATGGGCGGGATAGAGGCGGATATCTGGAGTGACGTAATTCAGTTCTTCATATTTGCTGGCGGCATAGTGCTTGTATGGTTCTATGTACTTCGCGACGTCGGCGGTTGGCATGAAGTGTGGTATGTCGCGAAGCAGACCGGGCATACATATCCAATGAGCAGCGGGAAGGAGTTCTGGGATTGGGTGTTACACCCTGGGCTAAAATTCTCAGTTGAATTGACCTTCCTATGGATACTGATAGGCAACACCTTTGGCCAGCTCAATGACGCTGGCACTGACCAACTTACTTTGCAGCGCTACTTCAGCGCCAGGAGCATCAAAGAAAGCGTCCGCGCTATCTGGATTGCCCGCCTTGCCGACATCCCGCTGATGGCACTGCTTTGGCTCACGGGCACTGGAATATTCGTCTACTTCCAGATGCACGGCGACAGATTCGCTAACTTGCCCCAGAACCCCGACCAGATGCTGCCCTACTTCGTGGCGGCTGTGCTGCCGGTAGGCATATCTGGGCTATTCATTGCGGCGTTGTTCGCCGCAACGATGTCCAGTGTTGACTCGGGGATGAACTCGCTTAGCGCTGCCTGCATCACCGACTTCTATCGTCGGCTGCGCGGGACCGAAGGTACCGAAAGCACTCGACGAGCTTTTGACAAGTTTGCTGCTGCATTACTGGCACTGGTCACTGTTGGCATACTCGTGGCTCTGAGTCTGCGCATAGTGCCGCGTGCATGGTTAGCCACCCAGAGCTCAATAGGCTTGCTCATTGTAGCTATGACTGGCGCTTGCTTGGCGGCCATCGTGGGCCTGGTCATATATGCCTTCGCCACGCGGCCCCTACTCCGCAGGGCCCTGGCGCGGATCCAGCCCGAGGTCGCTGACGAAGCTCACTACTTGCGAGCCTCGCGCTATGTCACGGTTTTCTGGGGTATAATAGCCACATTTGTTGCTCTGTTTGTTGGGCAGTTGGGCCAAATCTACAAAATTGCTGTGATGATGATGGGCTTCTGGACCGGGCCGCTGCTCGGCATCTTCCTGCTCGGCATCTTCACGCGACGAGCCAATGCTCCCGGCGTGATTGCTGGTGCCATCGTAGGGGCTATCTGTGCGGGTATCTGGGCTCTGGTGCTGCATTACACACCATGGCTATATGCTTTCGTGGGTCTGGTTCCCACAGTTGTAGTTGGCTATTTGGTCAGCGTGGCTACCACGCCGCCCAAGCCCGAGCAGATTGAGGGTATGACTTTCTACACGCGCTTCCCCATCAAGGAGGGTGACTAAGGGCTAACTGCAACTATTGTGGCTGGTCGGAGGCGTCCCCACCCGCTGGAATTCGGCTGATGAGTCGTTGCGTGTGGTAATCTGACCGAGCTGTGCCAGCAAATCCCGATCAACATTGATGAATGAAAAGCGACGTCTGTTGAACGGAGAGAATATTGACGACAAACGGGCAGGCCTTCGCCAGGGTCTGACCGGGCGTGTGGTGGTAATCAGTCTATTGCTGGTTCCGCTGAACGCCTACTGGATAGTGCGTATTGAAATCATCCCCGATATGGCGCACTCCACGACGCTCTCGCTGATGTTCACTGCAGTCTACACATTGGTCTTCCTGGCTGGAGCAAACTGGATTCTGCGCGCTGTTGTGCCCCGGTGGGCTTTTTCCCAGTCCGAACTGCTGCTCACCTATTCAATGGTTTGCGTCGGTTCTGCCATGGCCTCCCACGACTTCATTGCCGTACTGATTCCCCAATTCACCTGGACATTCTGGATGGCTACTCCTACCAACAACTGGGATACGTTGATCAATCCCCATATGCCCAAATGGTTGACAGTCCAGGACCCCGAGGTAATGCGCGGTTTTTACCAAGGCGGAACCTCCCTTTATCAATCGTATATCCTTCAGGCCTGGCTTGGTCCGGTGGCAATGTGGAGTATCTTTATTGGCCTGTTGGTACTGGTGATGCTGTGCCTGAATAGCATAGTGCGCCGGCGCTGGCTCGATGACGAACATCTGGCCTGCCCACTGGTGTACCTGCCCGTGGAGATCTCGCGCCCGCAGCGCGCCATCTTTATCAACAAGCTGTTCTGGGTGGGCTTTGCCGCTGCCGCAAGCATCGAAATCTGGAACCGTATGGCCTTCTTTCATCCTGTGCTGCCCGTAATTCAGGTTGATCCTGTCAACATGGCTGCCGGCTTGACAGGCCGTCCCTGGAATGCCATTGGACTGCTGCCCCGGTCGTTCTTTCCCTTCCTGATTGGCTTGGGATATCTTATGCCCACCGATTTTGTCTTCTCATTCTGGTTTTTCTATCTGCTGTGGAAGGGGCAGCGTGTCCTGGGCGCTGTGGCGGGTCTTGACCAGATTCAGGGCTTTCCCTTCGCTGGGGCGCAAAGCTTTGGGGCTTATCTTGTGTTCGGAGTGTATGCACTGTGGTTGACTCGCGACTACATAAAACGGGTGTATAAATCGGTCATCGGCGCTGGCCAGCGGTTGACAGAAGAAAAGGAGCCATTGAGCTACCGGGTCGCAGTCGTAGGAGGATTGCTGGGGTTTGCGGGCTTGGTGTGGTTTAGCATTGCTATAGGCATGAGCCTGTGGGTTAGCATCGTCTTCTTCTTGACTTACTACTTCATAGGCCTCACCATCACCCGCATGCGCGTCCAATTCGGTGTGCCTATTCATTCGGTTGGCTATTCGCCAGTGACTATGCTCACAGATGTAGTAGGCTCTCGTTCGCTGCCCCGGGGAGATCTGGTGGGCATTGCCAACTACTTCTGGTTCAATCGCGCCTACCGCGGCCATGCTATGCCCCATCAGATGGAAGCGATGAAGATGCAGCAGGACACCACGCAATGCAATCGCGCTACGGTGCCGGCGCTGGCGTTGGCTGCTATGGTCGGTACAGTAGCTACCTTTTGGGCCATTCTGCACTTGTATTACCAGCTCGGCGCTACGGCCAAGGGCGGCATGAACATGTGGGTGCCTGAGAATTATAAAATGCTAACTTCCTGGCTGCTGGCTCCGCAGCCGCCGCAATGGGCTCATATTGCTTCAATAGGCGTTGGGGCCTTGTTTGCCTTCTTTCTACAAGCGATGCGCCTGCGTTCTGTCAACTGGCCCTTTCATCCTCTTGCCTACGCCATCAGTGGTGACTATTTGTCCAACTTTATGTGGTTCCCGCT
>JALGTJ010000159.1 GCA_029821415.1 Candidatus Zipacnadia bacterium | reverse complement strand
TCATTTTCGTCTCACTCCTCTTCTTCTGCAATATTGGTCTCTGTAAGTGATTCGCGAACAACACCATTTATCCTCCCGTGGCTGGCAATTCACCTGCACGAGGGCCAGACTGCTGTTTAGCTCAACGGGAGGAGACAGACTACACGGAGACGAAGTAGACCAGTGAAACGCAATGAATCGGGCGGGGCGACTGATCTGTTGCCGGGTTGCTTGCTGGCCGACGGCATTGAACCATTCAGTGGTGACTTATCACAGGCAGTATTTGCTGACAGACAACGAATAGTGCCAGCACGTATGGCCAGCATAGTTACGTCGGGCGTGGCGCCGAACGGTGCAGCATTCCAGTTCCAGTCAGCGCCGGCGCCCCAGACCCATGCCCGCCAGCCGCAGTCAGTCATTGGTTATATCGGGCGCAACTGTCGCCCCAAGGAAGCAGTGGTCATCTAGGCGGATGCACGTATGTTCTATCACATAATCCACTATTACCTGCCCCAGTATAAGGGCTGTTTGCTGTAGCAGACGATGTCGCCGCCACGGCAGCACTATATGCACTTTGATCAAACCGGCGTCTGGTTTGCACCAAATCCATAAGGAGGCAATCGTTGATGAAGCTAAAAATTCTCGGTAGTGGTGCGGCTGAGGGTATTCCCGCACTGTTTTGCACCTGCCCAGTCTGCCAAACGGCGCGCGCGAAAGGCGGCCACGATATCCGGCGACGCGCTGCATACCTGTGGGACGACGATATTATGATTGACCTGGGGCCAGACTTCTTCTCAGCTCAGATCACCTGGAATCTGGATTACAGTAGACTGCGCCATGTGCTAATAACCCACTCCCACGAGGATCATTTCTATCCAATGAACCTGCACTACCGGGCGCCAGGATTTACGACACTGCCCGAAGGCAGTTGGCTAACCGTTCACGGCAACTCAAAGGTTGGACAAATGCTGAATGAGGCATTTCCCCAGTCACTTGAGGAGTGTGGCCTTGACTTCTCCGAAGTCAAAGTGGGCCAAACTATTAAAATAGACGAGCGGCGCAGTGCTACACCTATCCGGGCTCAGCACGACCCGCAGGAGCTCTGCGTCAACTACATTCTGCAATCCGGCGACCACCACATACTGATAGGCAATGATACCGGCTGGTGGGACGAAGAGACCTGGCAGGTGCTAGAACAATATCACTTTGACGCGGCGATTGTGGACTGCACTGCTGGCTTGCTGGACTACCGCGAGCAACATATGAACGTGGCAGCCGTCATAGAAGCACGCACGCGGCTGCTGAAGTGCGGAGCAATAAGCGAGGCAAGCCGTATCATTACTAATCATTTTTCGCACAATGGCGGTCTTAACCATAGTCAACTGGTTGACAAACTGGCACCTGCCGGCATTGAAGTAGGCTATGACGGGATGGAGATTGAACTGTGAGTCTTGTTACGGTACAACGGGCGTCCCGCCCGTCGCTTTCGGACAGGCGAGACGCCTGTCCTACCAAGAAACCACGGAGGCGATATAACAGTTATGTACATAGTCAATGCGCAAGACGCCGACCGTAGTGCAGTAACAAGTGAGGGAGCCAAGGACACACAGATCCAGTGGCTCCTGGACGAATCGCGGGGGGCACCGAACTTTGCCTTGCGGCGCTTCATTATTGCTCCCGGCGGATACACTCCGCGACATACCCATGACTGGGAACACGAGGTGTACGTGCTACGGGGCGAAGGAGTCTTAGTGACTGACGAGGGCGAACTGCCGCTGGGGCCAGATCAGGCAATTCTCGTTGCGCCCAATGAGGAGCACCAGTTCCGCTGCACCGGCACCGGCAACTTGGAACTGTTGTGCATAGTCCCTAACGGCCCAGCTACCGCTGGGCATTGAGAGGTGTTAAAACAATCAACGACTATGAAACCACGAATCATAGATTCACACACTCACATTTTCCCCGAGAAGGTAGTGGACAAGGCGATGGCGGCGTTGGAGGCCGCTTACGGTGCTCGGCCGCTGATGCGCCCGACCGTAGGTAATCTGCTGGCACATATGGACGAGACGGGAGTGGATGCTGCCGTTATCTGCCCGGTCGCCACCAGTCCCAACCAGGTGCACTCTATAAATCGGTGGATGGTCAGCCTCGCCGGCGACCGGCTGATTCCCCTGGGGGCACTGCACCCGGCCAACCCACGCTGGGATGAAGAGATAGAATTCCTGATTGACCATGGCATCCGGGGCATCAAGTTTCAGCCCCACTTCCAGGAGTTTGAGCTGCTCGCACCAGCCACACTGGAGAAGTTGGAGAAAATAGCGGGACGATTAATTGTGGTGTTGCATGCCGGCCAGGAAATTAAGCCCATCGCACACGTTGAGCCCATACCCGAACGACTGCTTGAGCTGCATCGGAGATTACCGGAGCTGCAGTTTGTAGCGGCCCACCTGGGCGGCTATCAAATGTGGGACGAGGTAGAACACTACCTCGTCGGCGAGAATATATATCTGGATACAGCTTTTATCTTTAATAAGGCCAGCGACCAGCAGATCGCCCGTATTATCCGCAATCACGGGCCGGAGCATATCCTGTTTGCCTCTGACTTTCCATGGCAGTCGCCCAGTGAGGTACTGGACGGGCTGAATCGGCTTGATCTCAGCGAGGAGCAGCGGACGATGATCCTGGCAGGCAATGCAACCAGACTGCTGCGTTTGTAGCAGCCGGCAGAGGGTCGCAGTAGATGACATCTAAAGAGCGTGTGCTGATTGCCCTACAATTTCAAGAGCCTGACCGCGTGCCGATTGGCGAGTATGCTATTGATTTTGACACCGTGGAGAAGATCCTCGGCCACGAGACCTATCTGCGCGCCAAAGCCAAGTCGCAGATTGCTTTCTGGGAGGGGCGCTACGACGAGGTGGCCGACAGCTATGCGAAAGATCACATAGAGCTGCACCGGAAGTTAGACCTGGATATTGTCAATCTATCGGCTGATGCCACCTGGTATATTCCGCCGCCGAGTGACGATCCTCCACCCCGGAAAATCGCTGACAACACCTGGGAAGACAAATACGGTCGGGTCTATAAATATTCCGAGGTCACTGCCGATATTACCTGTGTCAAAGACCCCGTAGCCGAGCAAACACAGTTCTCCGTCGCAGACTTCACCGGCGAACTGCAAAAACCTGTCCGTAATGAACTATCATGGAAGATTCTGGATCGCACAATCAGTGAATTTGCCAACGAAAAATTTATCTGTGGGCCCTCAGGCGGTGAAATAGGAATCGTCTTGCTTGGCAACGGCTTTGGGGCAGGCGGAGGCACAATGGAAAAGGGCCTAATCGCGCTCATTGAGCAGCCTGAGGTGGTAAGAGCAGCTACTGCCCACTTGCTAAAGCAACAGAACCTGGCCGATGAGGTTACGATTCTACGATTCATCCGCGGCAGGATGCCGTTCTTTGGGGGATTGATTTTGGACAGAAATCAGGGCCATTCATCAGCCCAGAGATGTTCAAGGACTTCTTCCTCCAAGCTAACAAAGAGAGAGTGAATCATATCCACAGTAGGGGACTGAAGGTGATTAAGCATTCGTGCGGCAACAATACTCCCCTACTTGACTACTTTGTGCAAATCGGCTACGACTGCTATCAGTCCATCCAGCCGACCGCCGGGATGGATATTTGTGCGGTAAAGCGCACTCACGGTGATAAGCTGGCTCTGTGGGGCGGAGTGGCAGTGGAGAACCTG
>JALGTJ010000158.1 GCA_029821415.1 Candidatus Zipacnadia bacterium | reverse complement strand
GACGGGCGGGCTGTCTCTAACTTCTGCGTCCAAGCCCTGACCGGCCAGCCACTGACCATCTACGGTGACGGCCAACAGACCCGCTGCTTCTGCTACGTGGAAGACCTTGTAGACGGCCTCTTCCGGCTGATGACCAGTGAACATGCCGGGCCGTTCAATATGGGCAGCTCTCAAGAGATATCAGTCCGGCAGCTTGCGGAGAAGACCATTGAATTGACCGGCAGTAGCTCACAGATCGAATATCTACCGCTGTTGCATCCCGACGACCCGAGGCGACGCCAACCTGCGCTCGAACGCGTCCAGGAGGCTCTGGGCTTTGTGGCTACCACCGATCTGGAGACCGGGTTGAAGTCCACACTGGACTGGTTCCGGCAAGTGATTACCCCAGAGAGGGCCTAAAGAATGTCATTCGCCGACATTGTTGGTCACAAGACTCCAAAGCAGGTATTGCGGAGGGCGATTGCTACCAAGCGTCTACCGACTGGTTATCTGTTCGTCGGCCCCCCCAACGTGGGCAAGACTGCCACAGCTTTGGAGTTCATCAAGGCCCTCAACTGCGAGGCGCGTCCTGCTGCTGGGGACAGCGCTGAGGTTGATGCCTGCGACAAGTGTGACAGATGCCGGCGCATAATGGAGGGCAGCTTTCCCTATTTTAGAACTATCTTCCCCACCTCAGGAGCGTTGCGCGAGGAGATAGACAAGCAGCGTAGGAGACAACAGGAGGGCCAACTTGCCGAACAAGAACAAGACGGTGAAGATGAGAAAGACTACGAGGACCTTGAACTCATAGAGATTGAGGATGCGGAGATCCATATAAAGCCTATGCGACGGATGCTGGCCAATGCGAATCTGAAGGCACCAGCAGACGTATGGAAGACATATCTCATTCAATCCGCTGAGAAGATGAATGACGTAGCCGCCAACCACTTTCTCAAGACACTGGAAGAGCCACCGCCGCGGACCACATTCATCCTGACTACCAGCCGACCTTCGGAACTGTACGATACCATTGTGTCGCGCTGCCAGGTGATTGATTTTGGTCCAGTGCCACTGGCAGATGCTTGCGAGGCATTGAGCACAGAATTCCCGGAGCGCGAGCCCCAGCAAATTGAAGCGGTAGCTGCGGCCAGCGCTGGACGCTACGGCTGGGCCTACCGCATGCTCTCGCTTCCCGCACTACTCGCCGACCGCGAAGCGCTGTTGGACCTGCTCGCCGCGCTGCCCACATATCAGCTTTATGAGGGGATGCGCCAAGCTGAGGTGCTGCTTGATCTGGCCGGCAGGTGGTTCCTCGACAGCTATGAGCCACACACAGCCTCGCGCCAAACAGCCGAAACGCTGATGAAGAAGACCCAGGACTATGTGCTGCGCACAGCAATGCTTCAGCTTGTGGATCAGATTCTCTCCTGGTGGCGCGACATTACCGTGCTGCAGAGTGTGCGGGGCAGCAACGGCTTGATGAACCCCGACCGGCTCAATCGGCTGCGAGAACTTGCTGGGGTCTATGATCTACAGGCTTGCCGGCGGGCACTGCGCTGGATAGACGAAACCCGTATCCACCTGCGGGCTAATGCTAATCTGCGCTGCACTGCCGAACTGCTTATGATCAAGCTCATTTCGCTGTCGCCAGCGAAGGCGTGAAATAGAGCTGTTCGTGCCCAATCTGCGAGTGTCACACTACGAATGGAGCACAAGTAATGAAGATATTAGTTACTGGTGGAGCCGGCTTTATTGCCTCACATATCGTGGATCGCTATTTAGAACTCGGCCACCAAGTGGCGGTGATTGACAACCTTTCCACTGGCCGGCGAGAAAATCTGAACGCGGGTGCCAGCTTCTACGAGGTTGACATCACCGATGGCGACCGCGTTGCTGAGGTGTTTGCGGCTGAGCGGCCACAAATAGTCAACCATCACGCCGCCCAGATGGATGTGCGTCGGTCCGTGCGTGAGCCAATCTTCGACGCCCGGACCAATGTTATCGGGTCGCTTAACGTGATCGGCAGCGCACTGGAGGTGGGGGTCGAGAAGATTATATACGCCTCCACCGGCGGAGCCATCTACGGCGAGTTGGACTACAGCCCCGCAGATGAGCAACATCCGATCCGGCCCCTGAGTCCCTACGGAATCTCCAAGCATGCCGTGGAGCACTATCTCTACCTCTACCAACACTTGGAAGGGCTTAACTTCACGGTACTGCGCTACGCCAACGTCTACGGCCCACGACAAAACCCCCACGGCGAGGCCGGAGTGGTGGCGATCTTCGGCAAACAGATGCTCGCTGGCCAGCAGCCTACGATATTCGGTGACGGCTCCGATACCCGCGACTATGTCTTCGTCAGTGACGTTGTAGCGGCCAACCAGTTGGCCCTGGAGGCGGGCGGCGGCCAGATCTGTAATATCAGTACTGGCGTCGCTACCAGTGTGCAGGAGATTTTTGACAACGTTGCCGAAGCCAGTGGATATCGGGGAGACCCCCGGTATGCCCCCCCCCGCCCCGGCGACCTGCGGCACAATGCATTGGACAACACAAAGGCGCAGCAGGTGTTGGGCTGGGCTCCCGAGGTCAGTCTGTCCGAAGGCATAGCCCTGACAGTTCAGTACCTGCGAGACTCGGGACTGCAATCAAACTGAGCGGTCCCGGCAGATGCCGCAGTCACTTATCAGCCAGAAAGACTGCGCACGAGAAGGGGAGCAACTGGGGCAGGATGACACTTGACATTATCTACAGCTTTGCTATAATTAAGTAGGCAGGGGCGATAATCGTCTATCGCCCCCACTTTATGCCCAAATTCCCAATATTGTACCAGCTCGGCTTCCTCAGGTTTTTGGGGTGAAGTGCTGGCTAATGAAACTGGAGGTGTGATTTGTGGCGCATCTGAACCTTATTGCTTTGTCGGGGGTAGTGACCAGGGATGCGGTGTTGCGAGAGAAGTCCGGAGGACAGGTAAAGGCTGAATTTAGTTTTGAGGTGAACCGGCCCTTCTACCGAAGCAACGGTGAACCTGTCTCGGACCTGTTCCTGGTTGACGTGTGGAATGATCTGGGCCAGTGGGCTATTGAACGGGTCAAAGAAGGACAGCGGCTCTTCATTGTCGGCACGTTGAACAAGGAGAGCTACAGCACTCGCACGGGACGAGAGCACCTGACCATTGTCAAGGCCAAGTATCTGCGTCTACTTGAGGAGGACTTGGTTGACGGCCGGATGGACCCCGAGGAACTCAAAGGGGATTGGTGGCCAACCAGTCTGCTGCACACCGCAGTGGATATTGTTGGCTCCGCGATCCAAGGGGATGTCATAACGGCCGAACCCGTTTCGGAGCCGTCGTCGTAAGCCGACACGGGATGAATGCAGCAAAAAAACTACATAAAAACGCACAGAGCAGCCGCTGCAGTCCGGGAGAATACAAGAATGTGGGAACAATCGGATTCAAGGCTGCGTGACGATGGCTGGTGCTTTGCTTGTGGCCCACACAATCCGCATGGCCTCCATCTCAGTGATTTTAGCTTCGCAGGTGACCAGTATCTCTGTCACTTCACTCCCCAGCACCACCACCAAGGCTGGGTTGGCCTGGTCCACGGGGGCATCGTCGCCACTCTGCTGGACGAGATTATGAGCCGAATGCTCTGGCAACAAGGCGTCAATGCCGTAACCGGCGAACTTAACATCCGCTACCGCCAACCTGTGGCTGTCGGTCAGCCCTTGACGATACGTGGCTGGGTCAGCCACGAACATGGCAGGCTGATTGCAACTCAGGCGCGGATGGAACTGGCTGATGGTAGTGTGGTTGCTGAAGCCGAAGCCAAGTTCATGAAGACATAGCCGGGAAATCTTTCGCCACAGGCAGCGGGAAACAAGAGGCGACGATGCTCTTCGACAGTACAATGCTGTCCAGAATCTGTACCGAGTTGCAGGAGACCCTGCTCGGCCGTCAGGTCCGCCGGGTGGTAGCAACTGGCAAGTTAGAAGTAGCCATGGAGACCAGTACCCAGGGCAGTGCCCCCTGGCTGGTGCTATGCGGCCATAGCGAATTTGGGCGCGTTCATCTTGCCGAGGACGTTGAGCCTCGGCCTGACATCCACTCCCCGCTGGCTAACGTGATGCGCCGGTACTTGCGGGGCGCTATCATCCAGCGCATAGAGCAAATCAACTTCGATCGCCTGCTGCGGATTGAGTTTGTCAACGCCCAGCGGTTGGGGCCGGAGTCTGGATGCACTCTGATTGCGGAGGTGATGGGACGGCACGGTAATGTCCTGCTCTTGGATGACGAGGGGATAATCCTGGAGTGCCTTAAGCACGTACCCGCCGGGGTCAACCGCTACCGCCAGAGCTTGCCTGGTCTCAAGTATGTGGAGCCGCCGCATTTTGGTAAGCGGGACCCGTTCACCGTCAATGCGGCCGAAGTCAGACAAATTGCCGGGCAGGCTGACCCAAACATAGATTTTGCCCAATTGGAAACGCTCGGCAAGGGATGGCCCGATCGGCTCTTTGAGGCAGTCGCAGAACTTCACAAGTTGATCCACACCCCCGGCGAGGCATACATCTGTCGCCGGAAGGGCACCGATACCCTGTTCGCCTACCCATTTGCCCCCAAGTCACAGCCGGACCTGGTCGCAGCGCCAGTGCGCGACTTGAGCACCGCCCTTGAGCAGACCTGCCGGCAGTTACAGCAGCGCCGGCGCAGTCGGCAGCTACGCGAGCAGTTGCTACACGCCGCCAGCAAACAGCTCGATCACGTCCTGACCCGTGCCCGCAAGCGCAAAGTGGCCCTCAAATCAGTGTCTGATGCTGATAAGTACCGTAAGTGGGGAGAGCTTATCCTCGCCCACTTGAATGAAATTCCCCCGCGCGCCGAAGAAATCACTGTAACCGACTATTATTCGGAGGACCAATCTGACATCACCATAAAGCTGGATCCCGACCGCAGCCCCCAGCAGGTCGCCCAGCATTACTTCAAGCGCTACAAGCGTGCGCAACGCCTGTCCGATCATCTGCCGCGACTGCTGAAGCTTGATCGCATACAGCAGGACTACCTGGAGGGCCTGCTGCACCAGATTGAGAATGCTGAGCAGTTGGCCGATCTGGAGGAGCTACGCCAGGAGATGATGGATCAGGGCATCCTGCAACCACCCAAGCGCGAACAGCCTCGCCCCGGCAAGAGAGATCTGCCCAGCTACCAGAGCCAGGACGGCTACCTGGTGGTCTACGGCAAGAAGCGCGGGCCCGGCGGTCATGTGGTGATCAAGACGGGCGGCCGACCGGATGATGTGCCGGAGAGCACAATTATTGAGGCCGCCCAGCATGCCGCGGCGCTGAGTCGCCAGGCCCGGTCACTAAAGGTTGAAGTGGACTACACTCAAGTCAAGCACCTTAACAAGCCCACCGGCGGCCCACCAGGGTTTGTGTACTACCGAAACTTCAAGACGCTCCTCGTGCGGAATCTCGGGTAGTTCGTCGGCACGGATGGTCATCTGCGAGCTGTCTGTCCTTTGCACATTCTGCTTATCAGCCAGGAATTCATCCAATGGTGCGATGGGGAAGTCCACCTTCGGGGTCTTGTAGTGCATAGGGATAGCCACTGCGGGCCGAAGTTGGTCAATTGTCCGGGTAGCACCCTGTGCATCAATGGCGAAGTGGCCTCCAACTGGAATCAGCAGCACATCCACATCACCAATCGAGCTTGCCTGCTCGGTGCTGAGTAGGTGCCCCAAGTCACCCAGGTGACAGACCCTGATGCCGTCTACTGTAAAGCAGAAGATGCGATTGGGGCCACGCTCGGCGCCTTGGGCGTTATCATGGTAGCTACCAATCACTTGGAAACTGATGCCGCTGACCTCGGTAGATTCAGTGACAACTACCGGATTGCCGGGCACACCAGCCACATAGTTGTGGTCGGCGTGGTCGTGGCTGATGGTGACGATGTCGGCTTCATCCGTGATCGGCCCGTAGCGCAGCGCACCGTCGTATCCCCCCGGCTCATACGGGTC
>JALGTJ010000157.1 GCA_029821415.1 Candidatus Zipacnadia bacterium | reverse complement strand
TCAACTTTGACGTGATGATACTTCACCGTGAAGTACGGCTCGTCAGGAATAATGTGGGTCGGTGGCCCGGGGATAATCATTCCATCAGCAAAGATGGGAGCACAAATCAGCAGAATCAACAGAATCGTCAGCAGGCCCACTCGCGACATCAACCTCACCCCTTCAACGATATTGGCGTCTTGTAGTAGTTAGACGCAAAGGTGCCCGCAACTGTTCCTGAAAGGACTTATTCGTGGCGAACAAACTACGGCCCACCATCGCACGACATTCAACCTGTCTTCCCTAATACTTTTCTCACTATTGACTGGCAGGCAATGAAGGAAGCATCACCACAATGCAGAACCTTAAGGTCGCGGGACACACACAGTTCACTGGTCGCGAAGAAGGAGGCTACTTTGAAATCGCTCACTGTCGTGTTCCCTGAAGCTCAGCGCTGTGACGTGATTGAGGAAGAAATCGGGGATCCCGGCCCCGGGGAAATTCTAGTGCAGACGACTGTCAGCTTGATTAGCACCGGTACCGAGAGTTGGTGCTATCGCGGCGACTTCGAGCCCGGTACAGGGTGGGCTGCGTGGGTCAAGTACCCCTTCTATCCAGGCTACAGCCACGTCGGCCAGGTGGTGAAAGTCGGCCGGCAGGTCAGGGAATTTGCTGAAGGTGACCGGGTCTTTTCCGTAACCAGCCACCGGCAGTTTGCAACTAAGGTCGCCGAACCGGGAGAGCCAGTCAAAGTCCCCGATTATATTGATGATGAAGAAGCTGCCTGGCTGATGTTGGCTACGATCACCCAGACCGGAGTGCGCCGAGCCGAGCACAATATGGGGGACCGGGCAGTAGTCATTGGTCTGGGCCCCTTAGGGCAACTGGTGACGCAATATTTGCGCACTATCGGGTTGCTCGAGATACTGGTGATTGACACCATTCAGCAGCGGCTGGATATAGCCTTAGCGCATGGTGCCACTCACGGTTTCTGTGGCAGTGCCGCTGATGCCTATGACTTCGTCGCCCAACATACTAACGAGCAAATGGCCGACGTAGTCTACGATGTGACCGGGCACTACGCGGTGCTGCCAATGGGGCTGAAACTTGCTCGCAACTTTGGAAAGCTGGTGCTGATGGGAGATAGTCCCCATCCTTCGCGCCAGCATCTGACCCAAGACGTGCTAAGCCGGCAGGTGGACATAATTGGTACCCAGAACCAGAACCTACCCCCAAGCCAGGCCCAGCGATGGCCTTTTGACCAGCAGGCACTACTTTTTATGGAGTACCTGCGCAGGGAACAGATGCGGGTATCTGACCTGATCACCCATCGCTTCTCCCCTACCGAAGCTCCCGCCGTTTACGAGCTTCTCCAGAACAGCCGGGGGTCAACAATGGGCGTGATATTCGACTGGCGGCAGATATAACGATTGGAGTACAAGCCACACCATATTACATCAGGAGCAAAAACGTGAGGATAACTGAGGCACTACTTCCCAGCATATTGCTCAGCGAGGTCTATTTCCCGTGCTTAGGCACTCCGGGAGTTATTGGTGATGCTGTCGCGGCGGTGGCCGACGAAGGATTCTATCGGTCGGTAGAAATCGCCGACATCGGGGATCCGTCCGAGCGGCGGCGTATCAGCCAAATCGTCCAATCCAATGACTTAACTTTAACACAATGGCTGACACTGCGGGCCGCATCATCCGGTCTTGATCTCTCCGCGCTTGACAAATCGCTCCGCAAACATTCGGTGACAGTGCTCATAGAGCAGATGAAACTGGCGGCCGAATGCAGCGCCCAAGCGGTTGCCGTGGCCAGTGGCCCCGATCCAGGACCTGATCTGCGCGGTGAGGCCACCAAGGTACTCGCCGATAGTCTCTGTGAACTGGCCGCAGCAGCCCAGGCATACGAATCTATGCGCATCGTGCTTGAACCACTCGACCGAGGCGCCGACAAGGACGGCCTCATCGGCCCCACTGCCGAATCTGTAGCGCTAATGACATCGCTCCGTAATGAGTTTTCCAACATTGCGCTATGCTGGGACAGCGGCCATGTGGCACTCAACGGTGAGGACCTGCAAGCATCACTAAGTGCCTCGCAGCCTTTCATCACCAATATCCATTTCTCCAATGCAGTCCTTGACCGCAATCACCCCGCTTTCGGAGATCGGCACCTGCCCATTGGGCCGCCGGGAGTACTCACTGTGGATACGATGGCACAGGTGCTGCGCAGCTTGATTGACTCTGAAGTCCTTGTGGCTAATCCCCCGTGCGTCGGGGTGGAAATACGCACCACTCCAGAGGGTGACCCATCAGCGACCTGGCAGTTGAGCAAGCAGACCCTTCAGGAGGCATGGAACCAGGCCACTGCCCTTGAGGACGACCTGTAGCAGCTCTCAACTGCGGGACTTCTCACCAGTGCCTGCGGTTCGCCCGCTCAGGTTTGGGCCAGAGCAAGACCGTAAATCAGCAGAATCAACAGAATCGTCAGCACGCCCGCTCGCCGCATAAAGCTTGCCCCTACAACGATGCTGCCGACTTGTCGTGGTCCGACGCAAAGACCTCCGCAACTCTTTCCCAAAAGACTTACTTTCGCTGCCCTCTTGACATCAAGCTCCCCCCGGTTATAATCAACAACAACTGGCTACTGCGGTCGTTCCGTGAGTAGAATACGCGGAATATGTATGGCCGCATAATTCTACTCGGAGAATGCCTGCAAGGACGTTCCCCCGGCCCATAGTATTATGACGAGGGCTGAGAAGCGGGCTGAGATATAGTGCACACGCAGCAAGCCACATCCACGGGCCTGACTGATATCGTTGACGTCAATCCTTGTCCCTTAAATATTGTAACACTAACCGAGGAGATTATATCATGAAAGTTGGAATAAGCTGCATTATTACTCCACCCGAGTGGTCGTTCACGGAGGTGCTGCAGCAGTGTGCAGCACTGGGCTACGAGGCAGTCGAGTTAGTAATCCGAGACACTGGCGAGCTAACTCTGGACACTGAGCCGGCACAACTCGCTCGCATGGCGGAGGAGGCGCAAACCGCTGGTGTTGAATTGGCGAGCGTTGTGCTTTCCGCCGGCGGCGTGGACATTATGAGCAATGACACCGCCATCCGCAGTGCAGCTATGGTGGCCATAGAGCAGGGCTTACGCGTGGCGCAGGCCCTAAGCGTAGACACGATGCTCATCACCCCGGGCACCCTGAGCCCAGATTGCTACTACGATGAGGCTTACTTCAATGCCTTGAGTTCACTGCGTATGCTAGCGCCCACTGTCGAGCAAATCGGTGTGAACCTGGCATTGGAGTATGTGTGGAACTGGTTCCTGGTCAGCCCACTGGAATACCGCCGATTCCTTGACGATGTAGACTGCCCACAGATTGGCTTTTACTTCGATTCGGGAAATATGGTGATCCAGGGCTACCCCGAGCAGTGGGTCAAGATCCTGGGGCGACACATCAAGAAAGTGCACCTAAAAGACTTTCGGCGCAGCGATTACTCCTGGCAACCGCTTATGGAAGGCGATGTAGACTTCCCGGCAGTCATGGCCGAATTACGCAACATTGGCTATGAT
>JALGTJ010000003.1 GCA_029821415.1 Candidatus Zipacnadia bacterium | reverse complement strand
TGCAGAAGGTCTGGGAACCTGTTGGATCGGCTCCTTTGACGAGGCCGCCGTGAAGGAAGTCCTGGACATCCCCCCAGCGATTCGCGTGGTGGAATTGATGTCACTGGGCTATCCAGCGGATCAGCCCAAACCGAAGCAGCGCCTGGCGCTGGACGAGATTGTCTTCTACGAAAAATGGCGGCAGTAATGACAGCACAGCCGTCCTTCGGCAAGCTCAGGACAAGCAGCACGACGACAGACATCAATACTAATCGGTAAGACAGGCGTCTCGCCTGTCCGCACACTAACAGACGTGAAGCCTATCTGCACCTTGATGGGCGAGACGCCCGTCCCACTGACCAGTGCCGCTGATGCCTGATCTAATTGGGCGGCAGGTGTATGGCCCGGCCCAAGCCAGCTAGAGCGGCCTCACCGACTCCCTCGCTCATCGTGGGATGGGTATGAATGGTCTCGGCAATATCGTCCAGCGTTAACCCCATACGCACCGCCAGGGTGATCTCCGCGATCAGCTCACCGGCAGAAAGCCCCACTACCGTCCCGCCAACAATCCGCCCAGAAGAAGCCTCAGAGATCAGCTTGACAAATCCCTGCCGTGCCCCATAGGCAGCCGCCCGGCCCAAAGCGCTGAAGGGAAACTTGCCCACCTCGCAGGCGAAGTCACAATCCTCGATTTCGTGCTCCTGGATACCCACTGAAGCAATCTCTGGGTGAGTGTAGATGACGCCAGGTACCGCATCATAGTCAATCGACCCGCCATTGTCGGCACCGAGAGCATTTTCAACCGCGACAATGCCCTCATGAGAGGCCAGATGAGCCAGGCCGACCCCTCGGCGCACATCACCAGCCGCGTAGATGTTTTCCACGCTGGTCTGCAGCCGATCATTAACCACAATGCAGCCTCTCTCCAGAACCATCCCCAGTTCCTCCACCCCGAGGTCCTCAGTATAGGCTCTACGGCTGGTGGCCATAAGAACCAGATCGGTCTCAACTGCCTTTTCTTCTCCCCCACAATCTACAATGAGGCGTTTGTGGTCTCCACTATCTTCCAACTTGGAGGCACAGGCTCCGGCAAGCACACGGATGCCCTGCTTGCCCACGACACTTTCCAGCAGCTCACTGGCTTCTGGGTCCTCGGTGGGCACAATCCGGTCCAACATCTCAATTAGCGTGACTTTGCTGCCGAAACCGGCGTAGATTTGTGCCAGCTCGCAGCCGACTGCACCAGCACCAATCACCGCCAGGTTCTCCGGCACCTGGGCCAACGCGACTGCCTGATCACTGTCAATGACGCCGCCGCTGTCAATGCCAGGAATCGGCGGGATAAAGGGCACCGACCCGGTGCACAGTACGACCTTCTCGGCATGAAACTCCGTAGTCTGCTCATCGCTATTTACTCGCACGCATGTCGGCTCCAGCAGCCTACCATGGCCACGAAAGACAGCTATGCCATTGCCCTCCATAAGTAACTCAACACCAGACACGAGGGTCTTGACCGCGCGGGAGGCATGACGCCGGACCCCATCAAAGTCAACCTCCGGAGCAGCGAACTTGATTCCCATACGCCGGGCACTGCCGGCATCTTCGAGAATCTCTACGCAGCGTAGCAATGCCTTTGAGGGGATACAGCCCCGGTTTAGGCAGGTGCCACCCAGCTCGCGGGCCTCCACGATCGCGGTCCTGGCACCAAGCTGAGCGGCACGAATGGCTGCGACATAGCCAGCCGGCCCTCCCCCGATAATGCCGATATCAAAGCTGCCACTATCTGCTTTTCCCATCTTTGCCTCCTAAATGAGAATCACCAGTAGCCTGGCGCAAAAAGTTCCACGCACTCGGGGGTTCGCGACAGTCTGGCAATATCCCTTCTCGCCACGGAAATGAGTAAAGCAGAGGCCGCCTGAGGTAGAGCAACTGAGCAGACCAAGCGCGCTTAGTCCACAAGCTCAAC
Source organism: Candidatus Zipacnadia bacterium (assembly GCA_029821415.1). Lineage (GTDB taxonomy): Bacteria > Armatimonadota > Zipacnadia > Zipacnadales > Zipacnadaceae > JALGTD01. The sequence continues at coordinate 15,498 of JALGTJ010000003.1, read as the reverse complement.
GCACTTCCTGCCACAGTTCTTCTTGCGGCCAGGAGAGGGTGCGATCAAAGATTTCCTCTTCGGTCAGTTCCTGGCTCATCCACTCAGCGAACAACTCCGTCACGGTCTGGGGCACCTTCAGGCGCAGTACTTTGCCGCCCGTGTCGGCGATAGCTTCAATCTGGAAAAGAGTATCCTCATCTTGGTCTGCTGCGATGTCCAGCGTCAGATTACGCTTACCCAGAGTATGGCCCGTCGAGAGTTGTAACCCATCAAGCAAGCAAGTATAAGGAGTGACGCCAGGCCCAGTAACTGTGATATGTGCGCCAAAGTACTTGCTACAGCCGAGCCTATGTAACAACCATCCCCCCAACCGATAGCCCAGCACTGCGTAGGGCCCCAGGTGGCCATGAAACTGACGTAAACGATGAAAAAGCTCCGCGCCGGATAACTCCTCGGCTGTCGCTGTAACTTTCGGCTGTTGCCGGCCCCTACTGCCCGCCAGCAGCACTGCGGTGATAATTAACACGCCTCCAAGCAAACTTGCGACCATTGTTGCACTCCTTGGTTCAATCTATTACGGCGACGAGTACTGAGTATCCCAATAATGTCGCCAAACGCTCTCCGGCACTGCTATTGTCGTAGGGTCAAGCAGATTCCCCTCGCTATCCACCGGGTTACCATTGCTATCAATATGATCAGTAGTACTGTGGTACGTATCAGGATTCATCCACTTGACATGAGTATCGCCAAACAGCACATTGGAGCCACCATTGTGGATGCGGCACACCGCCCAATAACACAACGGCCCGCCCGGAGGGGTTGGAAAGCCGGTCGGCCCACAGGGTGGTCCTGCCAGGCACCTGTCCCATTCCAGGGCCAATATCTTTTCACTCGGACGCACAATATCCCCTTCACTTCTCTCTGGAAAGCCGGCCACCCCCTGCGGAGGACACCCGATATTATAGCCGTGCCCATAGTAGTAGGGAAGTTCCGGGCGACTGGGACACTTGAACAACTCTGTAGTTGTCACATACGGGACCAGCCGATCCTTCCACAAGTAGGCTGGCTGGTACGTTCCGTCCCAGTCGGACCGATACATGGCAAAGGCCAAGCCCACTTGATGCATATTGCTGGTGCAGGTAATCTGCCGCCCTTTCTCCTTGGCCTTGGCAAAGACCGGAAACAGAATAGCTGCCAGGATCGCGATAATTGCGATCACAACCAGCAACTCAATAAGAGTAAAGCCCTTGCGCATTGGAGATACCATCCTTTCGTAGACAGCAGGGGTGTTACTATTTGTAAAATCGTAGCACATACTAATCATTTTGTCAAGTCCATAGATGGCCCCGCTGGGAAGACAAGCAGACAAAAGAATTCAACAGAAATAAAGGAATTCGTCGCCAATTGAGGAATATACTGTTAAATGCAGTTAACAATGAAGCAGCCTTGACAAATCTTGGCCAAGCGCGGTAAGCTTATGGCCAGAGCGAATTAGTTGGGGATAGCCACGAAACCCAGAGGTGAGACAAATGGCAGAGCAATTGCGTAGGACTGTACAAGCGCCGGAAGCCGTAGCCAAGAAAGTGGGTGAGCCTCTCGACGGGGAAGTGATGGAAGCGCTCCTGGATGGATGCGTAAAGATTAATGCATCTGACCTGCATATGACTATGAATGAGCCGCCGATATATCGGCGCCACGGGCACCTGTACGCAGTAGAGGGCTACCGGAAACTGGATATGGACGACATGGTAGCGGCAGTGACTTTCTTCCTCGGGGAGGACATCCCTGACAACATCTACTGGAGCCGATATCATGAAAAGGGCGGAGCTGATATCGGCTACGCCTTCGGGGACCAAGCCCGTTTCCGGATTAGCGTCTTCTCGCAGAAGCAAGCTCCAGCTCTGGCGTTGCGCCTCATCCCTTATGAGATACTAACCTTTGAGCAGCTCGGTCTGCCTAGCGAACAGGTGAAGGAGCTTTGCCATCGCCAGCGGGGCGTGGTCCTGCTCACCGGACCGACCGGCTGCGGCAAAACCACCACCATTGCCTCGATGATTGACTACATCAATCGGGAGCGAGACGTCCACATTATCACCATCGAAGATCCCATTGAGTATTATCACGAGAGTAAGCAGAGCATCGTGAATCAGCGCGAGGTGGGTGTGGATGTGCCTAGCTTTGCCGAGGCGGTCATTCGCAATATGCGCTCGGACCCGGATGTTATGCTGGTCGGCGAGATGCGCGATCTGGAGACGATGCGCGCCTGCCTGCAGGCTGCAGAGACTGGTCACTTGGTCTTCTCTACACTGCACACCGTCAGCGCGCCGAAGACTATTGACCGACTGGTGACGGCTTTCCCCAGTGCTGAGCAGGAAGAGATACGGGCAATGACCTCAACGTCACTGGCTGCGGTCTTCTCCGAGGAGTTGATCCCTCGTATAGACAAAGATGGCCGAGTTGCCGCCTACGAGATAATGGTGGGTGAGGCCGGCGGCTCGCCAGCGATCGGTAACCTGATTCGCGAACGCAAAACCTCAATGATGCGGTCAGTCATCCAGAGCAGCGGGCAGTCCCTCGGTATGCAGTTGTTGGAGGCTAATCTTGCCAAGCTGGTCAACGAGCAAATAATATCCTTCGACCAGGGTTACAACCGCTCCAACGAGAAGCAGGACTTCCTGAATTTCGTAGACGATGCCCGCGTACCAGATAGCTACCGGCATGCACTGGAAGCAATTCGGAAGGAGTAACATGGCGCTGCCAAAGCGCTGTTGTACGGGTCTATTTAGGGAGATGCTCTACCGACCTGCAATAGCTCCAGAGGTACGTTGCCTGCCCATGATGCTTGCAGTAGGTTTGCATTTCTGCTATAATGAAGCTGTCAGTTAGTCTAGTCGGTTACCGGGTGGTTTGCAAGTTTGGAAGCGGAGTTAGGCCTAATTGTCCTTCTCCTAGGTATTTCAGCATTCTTCTCCGGCAGTGAAGTTGCCTTCCTGGCAGTATCGGACACACGCCTGCATTACTTGGCTAGGCAGGGTTCCAAGTTGGCGCAGGTCGTGGCGTTCTTGCGCCGGCGGCGTGTCTGGGTCCTGTCGACGGTCCTCATCGCGATCACGGCCTCCAACTACTCAGCCGAGCGGGTGGCTACCCGCGTGGCTACCAATAGCATTGGCTCTGTCTGGGGTCCACTGATAGCCTACATTGTCATCACTATCATAGTCGTTATCTTCTGTGAGATTACCCCCATACAGTATGCCGCCCGTCATCGTGAGACAATGGCCCTCTTATCTTCGATTCCCGTAGCCGTGCTGGCTGCATTGTTGGCACCTGTAGTCTTCATACTGACGGGACTGACCCGCGCCACGTTATTCTTAGCAGGCATGCGACGAGGCACCGTTAGCCCTCCAGTTACTGAGGACCAACTCAAGACGATGATCGAGCAAGGGCAGCGTGAGGGGACGGTGCCGAGCCTCCAGCAGCGTATGTTATATGGAGCGTTGGACTTCGGAGATCAGACTGTGGCTCAGGTTATGACACCCAGACCCGACATCGTGTGGATCGGGCCCGACGAGACCCTGCAGCAGGCTCTGGAAACCGCCACCAGCGCGGGTTTTTCCCGCCTGCCAGTATGTCAGGGAGACCCTGACGACGTCATAGGGATTATCTACATCAAGGACATTTTACCGTACCTGCGTACGGGGGAGATGGACAAGTCTGTGCGACAGGTGGCACGTGCTCCATTCTTTGTGCCTGAAAGTCTCCCCGCCAACATTCTGCTTCAACAATTGCAGAGTAGGCGACGAACCATCGCAGTGGTCAAGGACGAGTTCGGCGGCACTGCCGGCGTGGTGACCGTCGAGGACCTGCTGGAAGAGATAGTCGGCGAGATTACCGACGAGTATGACACTGATGAGCCGGAAATTGAGCAGTTACCTGATGACCAACTACTCTGTGACGCGCGCACACCCCTGCATCTGCTCGCCAACTACGTGCGGGAAGATCTACCAGAGAGTGACTACGACAGTCTCGGGGGCTTTATCTTGGATTTGGCCGGACATATACCGTCAGCCGGCGAGCAGGTAGCCTGGGGTAAGTTGACTTTTTACATAGAGCAAGCAACGAACAACCGCATTGAGAAAGTACGCATCGTCCAGACTCCATCCAAGGCCGACGAATGAAAACGGCGCCAACTCTGTTCAACGACTGGGATAGACTCGCTGCTATTTCACTACCGGGAGGCCAAGCGCAGCTTTGGGCATCTCTTTGCACACAATAGGACTGGTGGCCATCGGGGTATTGCTGGTGGGTATATTCTTCGTCTCAATGGCCGAGGCAGCCATAGTGGGGATAAATCCGATAGCAGTCCGCCGCCGTGCCGAGCGGGGAGAGAAGAATGCCCAGATCATCGCCGCCCTGCACGAAAGCAATCACTACTTGACGGCGCTCATCATCGCAATGAACGCCGGCATCATCCTCATCTCCACAATAATGACCTTGCTAACTCACTATGAGCTGCTTCACATTGCAATGATTGCGACTATCATAGTCTTTGGCGAATTGACTCCTAAGACTTACGGCTCCCTGCATGCCGAGCCAGTAGCTCTACGGATGGCTAGCGGTGTGCAGCGATTTACTCGCCTTTTGTACCCAGTTATTCGCCTGCTAACGGTGGTCAGTCACACCCTTCTCTCGTCAGCGGGAGCCGACGTAGAGTATCGGGGACAGCAGATGACGCCCGAGCAAATCCGGGCGGCGGCTGAACTGGGACTGCAAAACGGACAAGTTACCCCGGAAGAGACCAAAATACTGGACAGTGTTATTGAATTGACATGGACCTCCGCGCGGGAGGTGATGGTCCCCCGCGTGGATATAGTGGCCCTGCCGGTGACTGCAACAATGGACGAGGCGGTTGATACTGCTCTGAGCAGCGGCTACTCTCGCATACCTGTCTACGAAGAGGATATTGACCACATAGTGGGGATACTTTATGTGCACGATCTTCTGGCCACACCCACTGAGCAATGGCACGATCTGAATCTGCGTGATATTGCTCGCAAACCACTCCTGGCCCCGGAAAGCAAGCCAGTGGACCAGCTACTCCGGATGATGCGCGAGCGCGCTACCCACCTGGCGGTGCTTATCGACGAATTCGGCAGCACCGCCGGCTTGGTCACCATTGAAGACATCTTAGAAGAATTGGTCGGCGAGATCGAAGATGAGCACGACATACCCGAGCAAGAGATTGAACTACTGAGCCCCACGGAAGCTATAGTGGAGGGCAAGGCCCATATTGAAGACATCAACGAGGCACTCGGCACGGACTTCCCCGAGGACCAGTATGAAACGGTTGCCGGCCTGATCAGCGCCATTGCCGGCTATATTCCCGAGCCGGGCGATGTGGTCAGATACGGTGAGGCCAAGTTCATTGTCCAGGAAGGTGACGAACAACAGATCGAGCGTTTGCGCATCGTTGTTCCACCTGAAGACAAGGAGTAATCCCGCCGAACTGCGTTGCAGGAGAGAAAAAATAACAGCCAGAAGAAACCGGCCAATATTTCACTACCGACAAGGCCCAAACAGACCTGGCGAAGATAACCCGTACCCGCCAGCAAATATAGCATCCACCTAGCCCACCAGCTACCCGGAGTAAGGCAAATGCTCCCAACCGTGTGCATAGACGACCTGGAAGTAACCCGCTTGATCCTGGGCGGCAATCCCTTCAGTGGCTTTAGCCACCAGAGTCCCGAGCGCGATCAGGAGATGATGGATTACTACACAGTGGCGAGGCTCAAAGAGACGCTGCGCAAGGCCGAGGCAGCAGGTATCAACACGACTGTAATGCGCTCGGACACTCATATCCAGCGAATGCTGCGCGAGTACTACAACGAGGGCGGCCATATCCAATGGATCGCCCAGGTTGGCCACGACAGCGAGGCCTTCACATTAGAGTGGGCCGTAGACCAGGCAGTTGCCAATGGCGCGGTGGCGGCTTTTATCCATGGAGGGGTAGTTGACCAATTCTACAGCGAGCGCAACGCTAAGCGCCTTGCAGAGCTGATGGACCACATTCACAGTCACAACATCCCAGCGGGAGTGGCGGGCCACGCGCCTCAAGCTCACTTATGGGCCAATCAACTCGACGCGGATATAGATTTTCAGGTCGTTTGCTTCTATAACTGCGGCAGCTTGCATGACGGCAAGGGTGATATATTCGATCAAGAGGCACCGCCCAAAGCTTGCGAGGCCATAAGGCGTATCCAGCGACCGGTCTTGGCCTACAAGATAATGGGCGCCGGGCGCATCGAGCCACGGCAGGCCTTCCAGTACGCCTTTAGCAATATAAAGAATACTGATGCCGTCGTCGTGGGGATGTACCTGGGCGACAATGAAAACATGATAGAAGAAAATGTGCAGATGGTGACCGACATTATCAACGCCGGATAGCTGCTCCTCCGCCGACTCTTACTCCTGACATCTGCTCAGCCCTGTCGCTGGAACCCGACTGCCTTCGCCAGCCACCGAGCACACAAGCCAGTTGCCCGCCAGGCCGCAGCCTACTCCGCTGCCGGATACGATCCCAACACCTGCAGCAGTGGGCACTGGCGGGCCAGTGCCTCCAGGGCTTGCTGGGTACGAGGCTGGCTGCGATGGCCCTCGATGTCCACAAAGAATACGTACTCCCATAGCCGCCCGCGGGCAGGACGTGACTGGATGAAGGTCATGTTGATGTCGTAAGTAGCCAGCGGCTCCAGCGCGGCATGCAGCGCTCCAGCTTGGTGGGCCGTGGTGAAGAGAATCGAGGTCTTATCCTGGCCAGTAGCATCCGTGTCATGGTTCCCGATGACAAAGAAGCGGGTACGATTGGTTGGCACATCTTCAATGTTCTCAGCCAATATCTCCAATTCGTAGCTTTGTGCCGCCAGCTTGGTGGTAATAGCCACGCCGCGGGGGTCTTCGGCGGCCCGTTGCGCGGCCACTGCAGTGCTGGCAACATTCTCAATGGCAACCCCAGACAGATTCTCATGTAGCCATTGCCGACTCTGAGCCAGCGGCTGCGGATGACTGTAGAGGGTGGTAACCTCTGCCAGCGCACAACGACCCGCAGCGCACAGATGCACTGGCACATACAGTTCTCCGCTGATCAGCAATTGGCTATCCAGAAAGCAGTCCAATGCTTCCGGAACTACTCCACCTGTGGAGTTCTCAATGGGGATGATGCCATAGTCGGTCTGCTCACGCTGGACAGCGCGGAACACCTCGGTTATGCTACTACAGGATATCAACTGGCCGCTGTTGCCGAACTGCTGGAGAGCCGCCATATGAGTGAAGGTATATTCAGGGCCCAGGTAGGCAATTTGCAGTGGCTTCTGCACACTGCGGCAGGCTGCCAGTATTTCTCGAAAGATGCTCGCCAGTGCCGAGTTGGGCAGCCAAGTGGTATCATATTCTGCCAACTGGCGCAGAATCTGGGCCTCACGAGCGGCGTCGTAGATGGCACTGTCGCCGCCTTGTTTGTGCGCTCCGATTTGCACAGCTACGCTGGCCCGCTGGTCGAGTAGTTGTATGATCTGCTCATCTATCCGGTCAATATGTTGGCGCAACTCGTCCAGATTCATGGATGCAGTCTCCCGCACGTTACTATGCCCGGATGCTTACTATCAGTTATATTAGCACACGTGCGTCGCATTTCGCAACATCCTTGGAAGATGGCGAAGGAGAAAGTGCGGGGAACAGAGAAACATCAATTGGTGAAAGCTGTCCGAACCAGCACTGGCACACACTTAGTGCAGGGTGGTATCCGAAGATGGCCGCAGTAAACAACAATATTCCTCCGGACCTGTGGGAGGAATGCCCTTCCTGCCGGCAGTTGTTATATGCCAAGCAACTGGCCGACGAACTGTGGGTTTGCCCACGGTGCGGACATCACCTGCGGTTGACTGTCTGGCAGCGACTCCATATCAGCTCCGACCCCGGAACCTTCCAACCCTGGGACGACGACCTGCCGCTGGTCGATCCGCTGAATTTCCCCGACTACGAGGCCAAGGTCCAGCGTGCCCGCAAGCGAACTGAAATGAACGAGGCAGTGCTGACAGGCCGAGCCATGCTGAACGGTATTGCCCTGGGCCTGGGCATTATGGATCTGAGTTTCATCGGTGGAAGCATGGGCTGGGTAGTCGGTGAACGCATCACGCGGCTGCTGGAACGGTGTGCTGATGAACAACTGCCGGTGGTGATATTCTGTGCCAGCGGTGGGGCGCGTATGCAGGAAAGTCTGATCTCACTCATGCAGATGCCTAAGACTGCAGCCGCTGCTGGCAAGCTTCGCGAGGCCTCGGTGCCTTACATTTCGGTCATTACTCACCCTACTTATGGAGGAGTAGCCGCAAGTTATTGTTTCTTGGGTGACATCATCATCGCTGAGCCGCAGGCGGCGGTAGGATTCGCCGGGCCGCGAGTAGTGGAGGTGACCGGGCTGGAGATGCGACCAGACGTACAAACCGCAGAATTCCAGTATGAACACGGCATGATTGACCTGATAGTGAATCGGCAGGATATGCGTAGAACCATACATACCCTCCTGTGCTGGTTTCAGGGAATCTACCCATCAACTGGAAACGGCGATAGTGGCAAGCCAGCGATGGTAGGAGACCTTGATGAATGATGGGTGATCAGAAGACGTTGCCCCCAAACGAGCTGACGTCGTCTAAGAGTGCTTGGCAGAGGGTCGAGCTGGCTCGCCATCCGGACCGTCCCTACACCCTGGACTATGTTGAGCACAGCATCCATCACTTTGTGGAACTGCACGGTGACCGCCGTTATGGTGATGACCCGGCCATAGTCACCGGCCTGGGCTTCCTCCAGTCACAGCCGGTTGCCATAATCGGCCACCAAAAAGGCCGTACGGTCGCCCAGCGGCGCGAGCGCAACTTCGCCATGGCCCGCCCGGAGGGCTACCGCAAGGCACTGCGCGTAATGCAATTAGCCGCCCGCATGGGCCGGCCTATCATCACTCTTATTGATACACCCGGCGCCGATTGCCTGGAGGACTCCGAAAGTCGCGGCATCAGCGAGGCTATTGCTACTAACCAGCGCGAGATGTTCGCGCTACCCGTACCTATTGTTTCGGTGGTAATTGGCGAAGGCGGCAGCGGGGGTGCAATTGGCATCGGGGTAGGCAACCGAATTATGATGATGGAGAACTCCTACTACTCGGTAATTGCGCCGGAGTCCTGTGCGGCGATCCTGTGGCGAGATTCCTCCCTGCATCAACAGGCTGCCGAAGCGCTCAAGCTCACTGCTCAGGATGCTCTGGAACTGGGTATAATTGACCGCATCATCCCCGAGCCGGGCGCCGGTGCTCACACCGACCACACCGAGGCGGCCCGCTGCCTGGCCGAAGTCCTCAACGAAACCCTCAACGAACTCAGCAAAATGTCGCCGGACGAACTGCTGGCCCAAAGGTATGAAAAATTCCGGCGAATGGGCACACCGGCGGGACTACGCGAGCAGCCCTAGATTTGTACACAGTATAGAGCAAGGGCGTCCGCACAACATCAACCCACCCGCTCCCGCCGTCTAACTTGGCGGTCAACTCAACACCTGCCATAGCGCTGGTGTCGGTTCGTCCGGATTAGGGCACGAAGTAACAGAACGGGCGGCGCAGATTAAGGATGAGGCTGACGATATTTATGGTCCCCCCCACCATAAATTGCCCCAGGATCAACCCCATAAACAGCGGCATCAGTTGCTGGTACATCTTGTGCCCAGCGTACTTAACTATGGAACTTTTTACCAGCCAAGCGATCGCCAGAGGCATCCAGATGTAGTTAGAAGTCGTATCCCCGCTAATGGCAAAGGCCAGAGGGTGGAAGGGCCAGTTAACAAACCGCAACCGCATCGCCTGCAAGAAGAAGGCAAAGAAGGCACCGAAGACGATAGCAATCACTGCGCCCCATTCGGGGCCCCGCGGCGCGCTTATCCACGAACTAAGCAGTTTGAAATTCTGCGGTACCCACATATTCATTCCGCCCTTGGCGGTGGCCCCAAAGATATAGTACAAGTGCAAAACAGTCCAGAATGCTGCTACAGCACCCAGGGTCGCTGCTATCAACAGAGCCAGCACTGTGCCCTTGTTATGGCCGGCGGTTTCATCCTGCATCTTCATAGCTTCCATCTGGTGAGGCATAGCATGTCCCCGATAGGCCCGATTAAACCAGTAGTAATTAGCCAAACCGGCCAGATCCGCTTTGGGAAATGCCCGGGTGCCAAACACCGAAGTGAGTATGGCCGGCGGGCCCGCGCTGACGTTAGAAGTTGACAGCAGCGAGTGGATAGGCACAGCGAACTGAGCCCGCATACGGGTGATAGACAGCGCCAGCAGATAGTAGATCAGAAAGAACACCACGCTGACCCATATCCGCATACCCATAGCCGCACTGAACCATACCAACCCAGCCAGACCCAGAAGAGCGCCGCCGGCAGCAAGCCGGTAAGGTAAGGGCTCACCTTCGTCGGACAGAGAATCACCTCCGCCAGTCACCGTGTTAAAGACTCTCCTAAGGTAGCCCCGCCCCAGCCACAATGAATAGATGCCGAACACCAGATAGGCCCCAAAGCCTTGGGAACTCTCAAAGGGGTAATGTACCACCGCATCCAGCCCCACCGCCGCGCCCAGCACAAGCTGTACCTTCCAAAAGAAATAAAAAGCACAGAACGAAAAGAGGAAGTCGCTGGGCATCATATAGCCCATCCCGATTAGAAACGGGTGAAAAGACCGAGGCAACATTGTTACTGCGTTCCAGGGCCGGGACTTAATACCAGCGGCCATATTCACCGGTTCGATGGGGATACGGGGGACGATCGGGTGAAAGAAGGCGATGCGGTTCCAGATTTCTATGATCCCAACAGCGCCGAAACCGATCCAGAACAGTTTGTTGCGAAATAGGCCGCCGTGGGGCCGGGTAACTTCCACAGGCAAGTAAACCAGCGGACAAGCCAGATGCTCGTCGTCCAGCCAACGGCGACGGACGATGCTGTTGAGCGATAGCATTACCACGACGAGCAGAATAATAAAGACCAGCCAGAATGCTATTGGGGAAGCCCACGCCAACAGTATCTCAGGTTGATATAGGTTCGTGCCGCCCTCATAGAACCCACGCATGACACTGCGATTCTGCATTGTCAACCAGTCGGGCATTAACGGATTAATCAGACTATCCCAGTTGTTATTGGGATTGGCCATCCAGAAGCTCCAGGTGAGCAACGGTATCAGGACAGCGATGAAGTCATGGGAGGCCATCGCCGAGCCGACGCAGACCATCGAGTACGTCAGCAGCAGCTCGGACTGATGCAAAGCGAGACCCGGTGCTATTTTGCGCAACACCCAATTCAACGCACCCAACATAACCAGGGTGTACACCGCGGTGAACATAAGTGAAAGAGTAGTGGAGTGGGCCAGGTCGGGGATAGTCTCAATGCGCAGCACCCAGTATACATTCATGGGCGTCAGCAATATGCCGACAATAAGCACTCGCCAAGTCAGCCCCGAATGGGCCGAACGCGATTCGCCAGTATCGTCTGGAAAGTGATTCGTCTTCATTGGCACCCTTCTGAATGAAAGGACAGCTCTCCACGATCTAACCACAGTCGCTATCAATTTCGGCCTAATGCTCAAAAGGTCGCCAGCCAGCCCCCGTCTACGTAGATAAGCTGTCCGGTGATGAAGTCAGCGGCTTCCGAGGCCAGAAATACTGCCGTGGCGGCTATATCTTCGGGCGTGCCCCACCTTCCCATGGGTGTACGAGCTTTCACCCACTGGTCGAACTCAGCGTCCTCCCATAGAGATCTGGTTAAATCAGTATGGATATAGCCAGGGCCTATGGCATTGACATTGATACCGTACCTGGCCCAATCAACCGCCAAAGCTTTCGTCAACTGCCGTATACCGCCCTTGGAGGCTGCATATGGACTGTTATCTTGGCGGGCAGCATCGCTCATCAGCGAGGCGATGTTGATGATCTTGCCACGGCTGCCACTGCTAATCCTCTCCCGGCCAAAGGCCTGACAGAGCGCAAAGACAGCAGTCAGATTGACCGTGATGACCAGATTCCAGTCGTCAAGGCTCAACTGGTGGGCTGATCCCCGGCGAGTAAGCCCGGCACTATTGACGAGAATGTCTATGGGTCCGTAGGCATCAAGCAACTCAGCATACAGGGCAGCGATACCCTCAACATCCTCCAGGTCAAATGAGCGTATACCGATGCTACGGCCGGTATCCTCCAGCTCATCACGAGCCTGGCGTAGTCTGGCAGGATCACGGGCAACTAAGACCAGATCAGCGCCAGCCTGAGCCATTTCCCGGGCAATTCCGAAGCCGATGCCACGGCTACCACCGGTGATCAGTGCACGTTTGCCATCAAGGTTAAACTTTGTCACGAACTATCACTCCATATCTATGAGCACCTTGCAGACTCCCTGCGGGTTACTCATTAAGTTAAACCCATTTACGCCGTCGTCAATAGGAACTTTGTGGGATATCAACTGCTCAATCGGCAGGTCCTCAGCGAGCTGTATTGCCCGCTCATAGTCGGCGCGCGTGTATACCCGTGTGCCAATTACAGTAATCTCTTTGAAATTGATCGCGCGCAGATCAACCGGGTGCGGGGCTTTGTGAACACTTACCACTATGACCTGGCCCCGGGGCCGGACAATCTGCGTCATTTGCATCGCCGCACTTTCACTGCCCGCAGCTTCAAAGACCACATCGGCGCCCGTTCCGTCAGTCAGCTCGAGGATTTTCTCAGTCACATCACACTGAGAGACATCCACTGTCGCCAGGCCCAACTTGGCAGCCAACTGCAACCGATATTCGTTCAGGTCCGTGGCTACCACCTCCCTGCATCCCGCCGCTTGCAGGCACAAAGCCACCACCAGACCAATCGGCCCAGCGCCTATAACGACACAGAAGTCATTGGCCGCGAGGTTCGCCATACTGACAGCGTGAACGCCAACAGCCAGCGGCTCAACGAGCGCACCCTTCTCCATTGGCAGGTCATCCGGCAGTTGGTACAATGCCTCAATCGGGACAGTAGCATACTGGCCCATAAAGCCGTCAGTGTCAATGCCAATCAATTTCAGAGAACTGCATACATGCTCAAATCCATTGCGGCATGCCCAGCACTGTCCACAACTGATAAGCGGATATGCTGTCACCCGGTCACCAACCGCGAAGGCATTCGGACCGTCGTCCGGCCTCAGCTCCACCACCTCACCGGCGAATTCATGTCCAGGGATCAACGGAGGCTGTGCGCGCGGGTGCCGGCCGCTGACGATCGCCATATCTGTCCCACAGATACCGGTGAAGTGGACTTTCACCAGGGCCTCACCGGCATCGGGCACGGGAACATCCGTCTCTACGGTCGCAATATTGTGAGGTGATAGATATTTGATCGCCTTCATTTCTCTCTCCTGTAGCGCTGCTCCCAGGTCTCAATAAGTTCATAGTCGGGCCGGCGGCCCTGCAGGATCTGAACAACCTGTCGGGCGGCGGTTTCCTTCAATTCTACGATAGAACCTTCCGAGTACCACGCGCTATGATGGGTGAGGATGACGTTGTCCAACCTCCGCAAAGGGCTATCAGCGGGCAACGGTTCAGTCTCGAAAACATCCAGCCCCGCACCGGCCAGCCGCCCCTGTCGCAGCGCAGCCACCAACGCCTCCTCATCTACTACCGGCCCGCGGCTGGTATTTATCAGATAGGCTGTTGGCTTCATCACCGCCAGCATCTCCCGGTCAATCAGGTGGCGTGTTTGGGAGGTAAGCGGGACATGCAGCGAGATGTAGTCAGCAGCACGGCATAACTCGCGCAGGTCATCAACCTTCTGGCAACCGGGATACCCTTCAATGTATGGATCGTATATCAACACCTGCTTGACCAACGGGAGAACCTTCCCGGCAAAGGCGCCGCCCATATTCCCCACTCCCACGATCCCCACGGTACTATCCTTCAACCTGGTTATCGGCCTGATCTTTTCGAACTGATAATCTCCCTCAACGAGCAATTGATGGGCGCTCACCAGCCTCCGGTTCAGAGCCAGCAGCATGCCCAGAGCATGGTTGGAGACCTCATCGGTACAGTAGCCCGGTACCCGTGCCACAATCTTTCCTTGCGCCAGGGCGTATTCCGCATCAATGTTGTCATAGCCGACGCCATAGCGCACATATCCCAGGCATTCGGGAGTTGCGTCTATGACATCCTTGTTGATCGCTACATACTGGACGAGAAGTACTTGCGCTCCCTCAGCCTCGGTAATAAACTCAGCGGTATCCAGCGTGTGCGACTCTACAATCTCAACAGAGGGAAAAACCTCGCGGAGTATTGACTTTTCTATCTCGACATCAGGGTATTCCTGACAGTTGATTACTACCTTCATATGCTATATCCCTCCTAGGCTGGCCCGGCGTAGGCTGCGGTACAATGGTGACGAAGACACTATGTTTGTCTGCCCCGCACAACTTCCTCAATAAACCGCCGAGCACGCTCGGTCAGTGCCGTGAAGTCGCCCGAGTCAAGGAGCTTCTGATCTATCAAGGCGCTACCTACCCCCAGAGCCGCAGCACCCGCCCGGATGAAATCAGCCGCGGTCTCCAGGTTAACCCCGCCAACCGGCACCAATTCTACCTGCGGCAGAGGAGCCTTGAGGGCCTTAATCAGAGCAGGGCCACCGACGCTGGCGGGGAAGACCTTAACCATATCGGCGCCGGCCTCCCAGGCGGCGAGAATCTCGGTGGCAGTGTAAGCACCGGGGAATACCGGAATGCTATAGCGGCGACAAATCCGTACCGCTTCGGCATTGAACGAAGGCGCGACGATGAACTGGGCACCAGCGAGCAGGGCTGCCCGAACACTCTCAGCATCCAATACCGTACCCGCCCCAAATAGGACATCCTCGCCATACTTGGAGGTTGCTTCTTCAATCACCTGTAGGGCACCCGGGGTCGTCATTGTCACTTCTATCACACGCACTCCGCCTTCGCGGATAGCATCAGCCGCCCGGAGTAACTGGTCAGAACTCTGCGCTCGCACAATGGCAATTACGCCAGTGTCGCGAATAATACTCATAGCCTCGTAGTGGTTCATTAGATACCTCCATAGCTGCTCAACGCGCAGTGCGTTTGCCACCACCCGTAACATCGGCAGTCATGCGCGCCTGCACTTCTTCTTTGGTAATGATAGGTAAATCATACATCAGGGTCTGCTTGAGCCGAGTGGCCGCGTCACCGACCAGCACTCCTTTCTGAATCGCGGTACTAATGTCCACCTCGGTCAGCAGACCATAGTAGAACCCGGCGTTCCAGGTATCCCCGCCTCCAAGCCGGTCAGTCAGCACGATAGTTCCGACGGTAGGGGAACGGAAAAAGGAACCTGCCTGGCTCATCGCCGCGCTTTCCCAGCGGTGCTGCTCATGGCTGTCAGGGTGGCGGATGGTTACAGCCGCCACCTTTACCTCAAACTTCTGG
>JALGTJ010000156.1 GCA_029821415.1 Candidatus Zipacnadia bacterium | reverse complement strand
CTCGGCCATCCGTATCACGTTGCCCTGCTCATCACCGTCTACCAGAGGATTGCCCTCTGTGCCAAAGAAACCTCCGTTGCTGGCAGGCGGCACCTCCACGGACTCCGACCACGTTCTGCCGTAATCACTGCTGAAGTAGCGTTTCCCCGACACAAAGGTCAGATTGCCGCCACCCAGATAAGCGAGCATCATCGGCCGGCCGGTCAGATTACCGATCTGTTTGAATTCCGTCCAGCTATTTCCTCCGTCTTTACCCAAAAGCACGATTTCCCCATTGTCCATCTGGGCTACGCCAAAGCCTGCTGTCCACCCCCGTTCGCGGTAACGCAGGATCTGACACTCCGCCTCCTTGAGTACCCACCCGCCCTGGCCGTCGCCCTGGCGGATCAGATGCGGCTTCCAGCCCCCAGCTTCGTCGGATTGCGCCCGGGGAGCACTACCGCATATCACGAGCAGAACAGCTATCAACATTCCGTACCATAGCAACTGTGGCAGGCAATACATCTAAAAACCCTCCTAAGTGTGCAATTGAATTGCTCCACGAAAGAAATCACGGCCGCCAACGGATCAAGGTTATCCCCTTACTCAAATAGTTGTTATGAGCAGTGAGGATGGAGCCGTCATCCAGCAGCGCTGAATATAGATGCCCGCAGGGGCCCAGGTACGGCTTGTCGCGGTCCAAGAACTCCCACTCATCCAGGATATACTTGTGTCCCAGATCCCAGGTCAGGCCGTTATCGTGACTGATGACGGCCTCGCAACCACGCCGGTAGCTGGCCAGTTTGCCGTGCTCAATGTCCTGGCGAACCGTCACTGTCAGCACCAGATCGCCATTGGGCATTCGCAATAGATTAGCATGCATTCGTCCGGCGGCAAAAAGCATGTTGATAGGTGACCAGGTACGACCGTCATCCCGGGAGATTGATATTCCCGTGCCCTCATAGTGATCCGCATTAGGACCTTTTAGGTAACGAGCCGACATATCTGTGCGTAGAGCAGCAACCAGCCAGCCGTTGGCGGCACGCACCAACGCTCCTTCGCTGACACCCCGCGTATAGGTCTTCCCCTCATAAGTCTCCTGCCAGTACCATTCCTGAGGCTCCACTTCATCCGTCCAGGTGTGTCCCCCGTCGTAGGACCAGCGAATAAACCCGTAGCTTGGGTCCTCTGGCCAATTGCCCTCCGCCCCAGGGGGCCCAAAGTTGAATCCAATCTCGGCCATCCGGCTGACATTGCCCTGCGCATCGTACTCCACCAACGGATTGCCCTCTACAGCCCAGAAGCTACCATTACCGGCAGGAGGCACTGGCACTGACTCGGTCCACGTTCTACCGTAGTCATGACTGAAGTAGCGCTTATCCGTCACAAAGGTGAGATTGCCGCCCCCCAAGTAAGCAAGCATCATAGGCCGACCTGTTATCCCGGCAATTGACTGAAACTCGCTCCAACTTTCTCCCTGATCGCTGCTGAATGCGATGACCGTGTCCTCTCCACTACCCTCCAGCGTATGCGTACCCAGTAGTACGATTTCCCCGTTGTCCATTTGGGCTACGCCAAAGACCGACCACGAGCCTTTAGACGGCCCCCAAAATGACTGCTTGAGGCATTGACACTGAGCGGATTTAGTTACCCAGCCCCCCTGGCCGTCGCCCTGGCGAATCAGATGCGGCTTCCAGCCCAGAGATTGGTCGCTCTGCGCCAGGCCAACGACGCCGGGCAGCACCAGCAGCGCGGCTATAAGCATTCCGTGGCATACTGACTGCGGCAAGTAAGACATTGGCAAATCCCTCCTAAGTGTGCGATTGACTTTCCCTCCTAATGAAATCACGGGCGCCATTTTATCAGGGTCATGCCCATCGTCAGATAGTTGTTGTGGACGGTGAGAACGGAACCGTCATCCAGCAGCGTTGAGTAAAGGTGT
The DNA here is from genome assembly GCA_029821415.1 of Candidatus Zipacnadia bacterium. GTDB lineage: Bacteria > Armatimonadota > Zipacnadia > Zipacnadales > Zipacnadaceae > JALGTD01. Next base: position 4,001 of record JALGTJ010000156.1, on the reverse strand, counting down.
CCACACTCGCCATCGTACCATTTCTCTGCATCGTAGAACTCGAATTCATCGAGTACGTACCGGTGATCCAGGTCCCAGGTCAAGCCGTTATCATGGCTAACAATAGCCTCGCAACCACGGCGATAACTGGCCAGCTTACCATCGCGTACATCGTCGCGAACCGTCACCGTCATCACTATGTCACCATTGGGCATAGCCAACAGGTGCGCGTGGTGGCGCCCAGCGTCAAAAAGCAGCTTGATGGGTGTCCAGGTTTTGCCGTTATCTTCGGAGACAGAAACACCTGTGCCCTCGAGGCTGTCATCGTTGGGCTGGTCCAGATAGCGAACCGGCATATCAGTGCGCAAAGCTGCGACCAACCAGCCATTTGCCGCCCGTACCAGCGAGCCCTCACTAACCCCTCGCGTATAGGTCTTCCCCTCATAAGTCTCCTGCCAGCGCCACTCCTGAGGCTCCACTTCATCAGTCCACGTCCACCCTCCATCGTAGGACCAGCGAATGAACCCGTGGCTCGGGTCCTCCGGCCAATTGTCCTCCTCCCCCGGTGGGCCGAAGTTGTATCCGATCTCGGCCACCCGCGCGACGTCCCCCTGCGCATCGTACTCGACGAGCGGATTGCCCTCTGTACCAAAGAACCCACCATTGACAGCATTGGGAATGGGTACGACCTCCGACCAGGTCCGACCGTAGTCACTGCTGAAATAGCGATTGCCGTCGCTGACAAATGTTAAACGGCCATGCCCGAGGGTCGCAAGCATCATCGGCCGACCAGTCAGATCCCCAATCTGCTCCAATTCCGTCCAGCTATTCCCTCCATCCTTGCTGAAGGCGATAATAGTCTTCTCACCTTCCCCCCCACCGTACCAGACACTCTTGCCCACGTCGCACGTGCCCAGCAGCGCTATTTCTCCGTTGTCCATCTGCGCAACCCCAAAGCCTGCTGTCCAACCCCGTTCACGGTAGCGCAGAATCTGGCACTGCGCATCCTTGAGCACCCAGCCGCCATGGCCGTCGCCCTGCCGAATCCAATGCGGCTTCCAACCCAGACCACCATCTTCGTTTGGTAGATGACTCATTCGCTTTCACATCCTCTTTTATTATGTGCTGGTACTGCTGGATATCACAGCCGGCGCCGGTAACGCAAGTATTCTTCAGCCATACCCAGCTTCTCCAGAAATTCAACGTGGGCACCATGGAGACGCTCCGCCTCCGCGTAGTGCTCACGAATCACATTATCCTCCTGCTGGGGGTCGGAAGGCAGATGGTACAGAGCCGGGTCAGTGACCAGCTCTTCCAGCACCTTGACCTCGTGAGCCATGTCGTCAACGGATCTGGTTTTGTGAGAGACGCGCGGAGCCTCGCGGTCGCCACTGTAGAACAGCGTCCACTCGCCGTCGGTGATCGCACTGGGGATGCCTACATTAGGGTCATGAGCCAGCGAGGGAGTGCTGATCGCGAGCGGCCGAATTTGCTCCTGTTCACCTTCGAGCACCCGCCGCAAGCTGGTGCCCTGCATTGTCCCGGGATCCTCCGCACCAAGCAGGTCAACAATAGTAGGCATTAAGTCCGGCGGTTGGGCCAGAGCCTGCTCAATGTGCCGGCCTTGGGTCTGACCCGGTAAGCGAATCATCAGCGGGATGTGAGCTATTTCTTCGTAGAGCGGAATCCAGCCATGCCATTTCTCGCTGCGGATAGCCTTGCCAGTGATCCCGTGCTCGCCGTGCAAATAGCCATGGTCAGTGGTCAAGATGACGACAGTGTCATCAGCCAGGCCCAACCGCTCTATCCGATCCAGCAGGTAGCCGACCCAGGTGTCAACCAAACTGACCTCCCCGGCATAGAGCGCGCGCAGGTGCCTCAATTCCGCATCGGTCAAGTAGTCAGAAAAATCATAACGAGGGTAGATAACCTCATCGCCTTCGTAGCCCGGGTCGTATAGGTCCACATACCACTGCGGCCAGGCGGCGGCCTGGCGCATAGTCTGGGCCACGAAGTAGTCCTGTTCGCTGCGACGGTCTGCGACATTGCGCAAGTACTGCTTTACCGTAAGCTCCGGCTCGCGCAGCTTCTCAGGAGCCGCTGGCAACGGCGGATCAGCCGGACTGGTACGCCAGCGGTCAGCCTCCTGGCCACGAATAAGGCTGTAGCCATGAAAGCCCCGATGAAACTCATAGCCATAACGAAACGGATGAGGAGTATCCGCTATGAGCATAGTCGTATAGCCAGCCCGCTTAAGCACATTCGCCATAACTGTGTACTCATCCGGCAGCGCCGACCAGTAGAACTCAGTAAAGGTATAGCGACCGGTCATAGTGTCACAGCGATTTTCAACGGTGGGAAAGGAAGCTGCGTAGTATCTGTCAAACTGATAAGATTGGTTAGCGAACTCATCTATGTTGGGGGTATGCACCCAGTCATTACCATAGGCACCCAAATGGTCGCGCCGCAAAGTATCGCAGACTATCAATATAGCATTCACAGTATCCGCCTCCTAATTGAATCAACAGTCACCTTGGTTGTGACCAGGTACGGATAAGGCAGCTCGTGGGCGACGAGTTCACCGTGGCGGCAAAGCCCAGCGAACCACCTCCAGTTGCATATTCTGGCCAATCGCATATTCACCAGCATCTGCACCGGCGTAGGTGTAGCACGAGATCAGCGTGCCATCATCCAGTTGCAGGGTATTGCCAAAGCCACCGCCCGAAGGCATACCCCAGGGTGTTTTGCCCTCGATGATGATACGGTCGGAATTGAAGTCCCAGGTCTCGCCACCATCGTAACTCAGCACTGCCTGCAGACCGATCGGGTAGTAGAGAGCCCGCTGGGTGAAGGTCATCAGCAATCTACCGTCCTGCAATTGGACAACACGCGGATAGTGCATACCGTAGTCCCCAAGATCGCGCAGTTCGCTCCAGGTTCGTCCATTGTCGGTTGACTCAGTACACAGCATTCTATCAATGCCGTCGTTACCACTTGGTGTAACGCGCCCGTCTTCCATAGGATACATAGGGCTGGGTGGCCCGCAGCGGATGAAATGCAGCAACTTGCCCGATTCAGTACAGAAGGTGAAATCTTCCGAGAAAAAGCCGTCAAAGTTATCATAAGGCTGGCCGCGGTAGCTGCCGATCTGAACGGGCGGCTCCGACCGGTCCCAGCTAACACCCCCGTCATCGGACTTCCACATATAGGCCAGGTCGGAGTCCGTGACCGAGACACCCAGAACCAACGTGCCGTCAGCCAACTCCACAACATTGCGTGAGAGAGCAGTGTGAGCCTGCGGTGGGAAGCCTTCTGGGCCTATACGGAGCCGCTCCCAGGTCTTCCCTCCATCCGTCGAGCGATGCAGGTAGCTGTGTGTGTAATCATCAGGATTATTGACGTCGTTGGCCAGCAGGTGACAAGTAGCGAAGAGAGTGCCGTCAGAGGTTGCAGTCAGCCATTGCTCACGGCCGATCATATCAGCGATCACAGCAGGCTCAGACCAGCTCCTTCCTCCGTCGGACGAGCGGCTCACCAAACAATGCCACCATCACCAACTCGCCGTCGGGCAGCCGGGCCATGCTGGGCTTGTAGGCCGGCCCCAACGCAATGCGCTCAGCGGGCAGCTCCCAGCTATCCAATTCCCGAGGGTTATTGACACGTATGGGCAGTGATGTGTCTTTTCCCATAGCTTAGCCTCCAGTTAGAGCTTGTTAGCATGTTCCCTGCTCAAGCCACAGTTCCTTCCGTGCCGACAAGTTAGATCCCGCAGAGCCGAGGCGCAGGGCTATCTGCAACAGTTGGCAGGGAGCACTCACCCACAGGAAGGAATTAGTGTCTCCATCGAACAATGTCATAGACAACGCCAGGCTATACAATAAGTCTGGCGGTACAGCAGAAATCCGGCGTGAAACCAGAAGGTAATGAATATGAACCAGGGCTCCGAGCTTGCGATGGTAGTTATGTACGTAATGCTGGCCATGTTGGCTACCTTATCACAAACCCGAGGTGACGAGGCAGAA
>JALGTJ010000155.1 GCA_029821415.1 Candidatus Zipacnadia bacterium | reverse complement strand
TGGGGCTCAGAGGATGTAGACTTCTGCCTGCGTGCCCACCGAGCCGGCTGGGACGTCGTCTATACGCCTGCCCCCGAGATTATTCATGCCGTCGGCCGTAGCACCCAGCAAGCGGAACTGAGTACCCTCGTGCATACTCATCAGAGCATGTATCGTCTTTACCGCAAGCACTGGAGCTGCTGGGTAGGCAGTCGCTGGCTCATCTGGCTGGGGGTCTGGCTGCGGGCGGCAGTATTAGTGAGTGCGTGGCTGGTGCGACAGCTCTTTGCAGGTGCTGGTGCTGCCGCCAAGAAGTAAGCGGCTAATACCCGTGGTGTCCGACTCACTCCAGGTGCATGTGCACGATGCGGGGCTTGCCGGTTAATCGGCGCCGTGGCACGAACAGCCTCACCAGTAATATCCCGGCCACAAATCCTCCGATATGAGCCCAGAAGGCTACTCCGCCCCCGACGTCGCCCAGCGAGCTGAGGCCGTAAAGAAGCTGCAGGACGAACCAGATAATGATGAAAAGAGTCGCGGGCAGGTCCATCAACGTGTACAGGAAGAACAGGAATACTAACGCGCGTACCGAGGCGTATGGAAACAGTTTGTAGTAGGCCCCTAACACCCCGGCAATTGCCCCACTGGCTCCGACCAGGGGTATTTGTAGGCCCGGGCCGCCATGGGTTAGTGCTCCCAGCATGGCTATCATGCTGTGCGAGAGCGTGGCCAAAACGCCGCAAATTAGGTAGAAGACCAGGTAACGCAGGTGGCCCATACGATCCTCAACATTGTCGCCGAATACCCAGAGGAAGAGCATATTGAAGCCGATGTGCAACAGGCCGCCGTGCATAAACATTGACAGTAGCAGGCTGCTGCCGGCCCCAACAAAGCCTAATTCCTTGATAGTCGTCAGGGAGGCAAGGTAGGCGGGCCGGAAGGCATAAGCCTCGATGGCTGCTGGCTCGACCATCTGATAGGCGAAGACCACTATGCAGGCAACAATCAGCGCGGTATTGACGATGGGGTAGTGGGCTGACTTGATGTTATCGCGTATTGGTATCATGTGTCATGTCAAGACGAAAAACGGCGTGGTCCAGCTTCAAGCTGACTGAGCCACGCCTGCACTGAGCGATGGTTGAGAAAGCTGCTGACAGCAGTTGTTAGCGGTAGCGACGGGTTATGCGCTGCGGGTCGGAGCCGTCTGCAGCGAGCACTGACCATAGCTCGCGGTCCCGCGTGAAGGCTATGCGCGTGCCGTCAGAGTTCCAGATAGGGTACCCATCTGAGCGCGTATCGCTGGTTAGCTGCATAAGGTTGGTACCGTCACTGTCACACACCCAGATGTCGAAGTCGCCGGCGCGGTTGGAGTGAAAGGCAATCTTCGTGCCGTCCGGGCTCCAGGAGGGAGCGCCATCACTATACGGGCTGTCAGCTATTTTTGTGAAGGTGCTTGCCGATATGTTGTACTTAAATATATCGGTGTCTTCGCCATTGCTGGCCTCTCTATCCGATTGTAGGACAATGATATTGTCATCAGTAGGGTTGTAACTGGCCCACTGCTCGTCAGCGTCACTGTTGAGTAGCTCAATCATATTGCTTCCGTTAGTATTTATGGTGCGGATGTCGTAGTTGGCGCTGCGGCGAGTGCTGGTATAAATCAGGCCGCTGCCATCCGGTTTCCAACTTACTTGTGTGTCGGCGCCACTGCCGGTATCGCTAGTAACCTGGGTTATGCCAGCCCGATCGCCGTCGTCGGAGTCCATCAAGAATATCACCGGTGTGGTGTGACGGCGCGAGGCGAAGGCTATCTGATTGCCGTCGGGGCTGTAGGCCGGATGCCAGCCACCTTCGTCGGCGTAGTCATCATCGTTGTCCGATGGTGTTAGCAGTAGTGAGCTGTTGCCGCTGTCGGTTACTGTATAGATATACAGCAAGCCGTTGCCACCGTAGGAAGCAAAAGCCAGACGCCCTCCAGCAGACCAGGAAGCTCGTTCATTGACATTGAAATACAGCGATGTTCCGCCCGTACCTCCGCAGCCGCTTATCAGTAGCGAGGCCGCAAAGGCGGCAATTAACACCGTAGATACCAGCAAGGTTGACTTGGACATCGAGTGAACTCCTTTCGCTGCTGTGGCGCAATAAACCCTGTATGTAAAGACATCTCAACTTGGTATTCGTTTCTGAGTGGCGCATCACCTTCTCGCGAATATAGCCCCTGACGCATGGCTTTTCCTCTTTTGCTAGTGGCTATCTTCGCAGTGACGCACAACGGTTAAGGCTATTATACTGCCCCTGAGCTGCGTTCGTCAAGTTCACTGCCGTCATCAGTCTGCCACGCTAGGCAGGTCAATTTAGTCGGAGTGGCGAACTACTCCCATACGGAGAGTAGATGGATCGCTGCATTGAACGGCGAGACTTTATCATGTATGTGGGCATACGAGACGTCTGTCTTTTTCAGGCTGGATATAACAGTATTGCCGAGGGGATGGAGGACCTAAACCTGGTGGGCATTGAGTTGGCGGTGGACCGCAATATGTGCATCCCCGCTGCACACGGTAGTCTGGGGCGACCCCGGCTGTCTATCGCTGATGCACTGGCCGCCATTACGGCTAGTGAGGGCTACGCCCGGCAAGGGATGCAAATAATGAGCCTGCTGGTGGCTAATAATTTTAATGCCCAGAATCAGGCTGCGGAGATCCGATGGACGCGGAAAGCCCTGCAGATGGGAGAGGTCATTGGTGCTGAGGTTGTGCGCATTGATGCGGCTATGACGGGTCAGAAGACGCTACCGGCTAGCCGGCGCGTGGATATATTTGCCTCGGCGGTTGAACAAGTTTTGGACGAGAGCGCTGGCAATACGGTGATGCTGGCGGTGGAGAATCACGGTCTGCAGGGCAACGATCCGAGATGGTTAAGCGCGCTGCTGGAGCGGGTTGATGACGAGCGGTTTGGGCTAACTCTGGACGCTGCCAATTTCTATTGGGCGGGCTACCCGTTAAGCCGAGTCTATGAGTTGGTGAAACAGTTTGCGCCGCGCGTGCGCCATGTACATTGTAAGAACATAGATTACCCGTTGGCGTATCAGCAGCGGCAGCGGCCGCTGGGCTGGGAGTATGGCCAGTACGTGATGCCCGTTCACCAGGGCAATATTGATTATTCCAAGATAGTGCAGATTCTGGCGGAGGCGGGCTATCAAGGCGGTTTATACATTGAGGATGAGTCTTTAGCTAAGTTCGCTCCCGCCGAGCGGCCCGAGTCGTTGCGCCGGCAGGTTGAATATCTGGCGGAGCTGGTTGCAGACTTCGCCCCGCGGCCATACTGGATGAGTTGAGCAAGGGGCTTGAATAATATAGGGCGAATGTGGTATACTAAAGGGGAAAAGTACTGAGACGCCCGTAAGACTGACAAACCATCAGCGGTATGCCCGGCACTTTTGGGCTGGGCAGAGCTGAGGTTTACACCACGGAGAGGACTGTGCAATGAACAAGGCAGCCTGGCGCCGGCCATTGTTAGTAACTCTCGCAATAATTAGCATGCTCGTTCTGATTGCAGGAACCGTCGCGGCCAAGGAACGGCAGTTGGCGGGCGTTCATCTCAATGACCACGCGGTTGACTTATTGGATATCTACGGTCCGCCCGACGGCATAGTAACAGGTCCGCCGGGTAGTCGATGCCGGGTGGACCAATGATGCCGGGTATGATGCCCGGCGCGGGAGCGGCTCCGCCACCTGGTGTGCCGGGCGCAACTGCTCCGGGGATGATGCCCAGACCGGGGATGCCAGGAGCAGCAGGCCCGCCTATGCCAGGAGCAGGAGGCCCGGCTATGCCGGGTGCGGCTGGATTAGTGGGAGCGGGTGCCTTCCCAGGGGGGCCCGGGGGGCCTGGTGGACCAGGAATGCCCGGAGCACCTGGCGCCGCGGGAGCGGCAGCAGGACAGGCTCAGGCGGCTGCTGTCCCCAACTGGGCGTTGCCGGTGTACATTGAGACTCACGCTGGTGAAATGATGTGGATCTACCAACGTGGGCCGGTTACACTGGGATTCCTGCTGGATATGGATGGATATGTGCAGGCCATCGCCGTGGCCGCTGACAAATGCAACTACGTGCGAACGGCAAACTGGCAGCCTCACAAGTACATAAAGCTGGGCGATCACTACTCGCGGGTGCTACAGCGCTACGGCTGGCCTGACGAGACCAATACCTATACAGCCAGTGGCATAGGTGGGGGTGCAGCAGCACCGAGTGTTAGCTTCAGTGGAACGAATATGACCTTTAGCCGTGACTGCGTGTTGCGGTATACAGAAAACGGTAACAACATTGACTTTACTCTCTTACTCTCCATAACTTCCGTGTAGTGCGGATACACATCTGGAACTAGGTCCACGCTTGGCCAAACTTTGCAGGTCACGGCGGCCTCGCCACGGCGGGGCCGCTGGTTTTTCCCCCGGGAAGTGAGCATAGGCAATTCCTCGCTGGAATATGGGAAGGCTTTTCTCTGACAAAGGCGAATTTGTTTATGTGGCCGCTCCTACTGAGCTTCGCATAATGCCAAGCTTAGACATCTCCCGGTAGCGCGGGCGTCTCGCCCGCGTGGACAGGCGAGGACGCCTGTCCTACCCAACGAATACTATTCACTTTCAAT
>JALGTJ010000154.1 GCA_029821415.1 Candidatus Zipacnadia bacterium | reverse complement strand
ATTGCCGACTCAATTTGCCCGGCGCCGATGACCAAACTCACTTTGGCCGAGGTCATCGCGGAGCTGCCAGGAGTGACTATCTGGGGAGGAATCCCGTCGGTGGCCGTCTGCGACAGCAGTATGAGTGAGGCAGAGTTCCAGCGCATCGTCAACGAGACAATAGAGCTGGCCCGGGATAGAAGCCACATCATACTGAGCATCGCTGACACCACGCCGGCCACGGCGAGCTTCCAGCGACTGCTGTACATTACAGAGTTAATCAACAACTAACAGCACTGACTTCCCTGGGGCCACATGCCCCTTCTTAAAAGGTTCAGGAAGGAACTTCCCGGCTGCCAACGAAAGGCCGCAGGATACCACCTCTTCACAATGACAATGCCGGATAATCAGTTGCCGCCTGGCAAGACAAGGTGAAAACAGTGGCTACACAGCTTCGCATTTTATGCATTGGAGCACATCCGGATGACTGTGATCTCGCCTGTGGAGGAACAGCGCTGAAGTACCGAGAGCTGGGTCACCAAGTAAAATTCATCGCGACGACCAACGGTGACGCCGGCCACCATGAGATGGGCGGCGGAGAGCTGGCGCGGCGGCGCTATGCCGAGGCGCAGGCCTCCGCCCGTATCGCCGACCTGGAGTACGAAATCCTGGACAACCACGACGGCGAGCTGCAACCGGATCTGGCCACCCGCAAGGTCATCATCGGGCTAATCCGCCAGTTTGAGCCGGACCTGGTCATCACTCATCGGCCCAATGACTACCATCCCGACCATCGGGCTACCGCGGTCCTCGTCCAGGACGCCATCTTTCTGGTCACCGCACCCAATATCCTGCCACTGACCCCCAGCCTGACGGATGCGCCGGTTCTCGGCTACATGTACGATACGTTCACCGAGCCGGCGCCCTTTGTCCCGACTGTTGCTATTGACATTGATGATGTCTTTGAGCGCAAGGTGGATATGATGCACTGCCACGAGTCGCAGGTTTACGAGTGGCTGGCTCGCCCGACGAAGGTGGGCGACGATGCCAAACAGCAGCTTGACTGGGTGGCAGCAAGCAAAGTGCCGCCAGGCGAGGAAGAGCGACGGCGCTGGCTGGCGGAGCGGATGCGCAGGCGATTCGGCGAGATTGCCGACCGCTGTCGCGGCTGCCTGATTGAGTGGTATGGGGTCGAGCGCGGGAACAAGATCCGCACCGCCGAGGCTATTATGATCTCACAATATGGCCGCGCCATCGCTGCCGAGGAGATACACCGCTACTTCCCCTTCCTGCCCCGCTAACCAGCCCGACATTGAAAAACCCTGATTATGTAACGCTCGGCGACTATAGCGGCAGCGATCACGCAGTAGCCCTCTTTGAGATGGTCAGCGCCCGCAGGGGAGACAGCACGCCTGACCGTCGCCTGGCGGGTGCTCAGACTGGCTTTCAGGACCTATATTATATCGGCAATCACGTTGCAGAGGCGGATAACGACCTGTATGTGGCCGATAGAGATGCTGATGCCATCTGGATCTTCGCCGGTCCGGGCAATCGCAATGAGGGCGAGTGCCGAGACATTGCGCTGGACCAGACTAACGACCGATTATATATGTCTGTGCCGACTGGGATGACGGGAATCTGGCCCCCAACCGGGTCATCACCAACCCAGCGGGCCTGATAGAAGACGCCCAGGCGTTGAGTTTCACCAGCCGGTGAGTAGGTAGAGGCTTGGCTGCTGGAGGCAAAGAAGCTATCCATTGAACTCGCGTAGAGCGTCAAACATCGCGAGCATATTCTCGACGGGCGTCTTAGCCTGAATATTGTGGACGGTGTTGAAGACGTAACCACCACCGGGGGCGAAGACCTCCAGCCGCTCCAGTACCTCTTTGCGAACCTCTTCAGGCGTCCCAAAGGGTAGCGTCTTTTGGGTATCAACTCCCCCACCCCAGAAGGCAATTCTATCGCCGTACTCCGCTTTGAGATGGCGTGGTTCCATCCCCTCAGCCGAACACTGTACCGGATTGAGGATGTCAAAGCCAGCATCAATGAAATCCTCAATTAATGGCTCTACGCCCCCACAGGTGTGAATAAAGGCCCACCAACAGGTGTTCTGGTGGATCCAGTTAGTTATCCTCTGGTGGAAGGGCTTGAACAGCTCCCGATATGTCTGTGGGGAGATGAATGGTCCACTTTGAGTGCCGAAGTCAGCCCCTGTTACCCGGACAATTAGAGGCAGATCGCCAATGTGGGGAGCAAGTAGTTCCAGGTTCTGCAGGGCAATCTCACACTGACCTTCAAAGACCTGGTAGATGTAGTCGGGGCGGGTCAGCAGAGAGATATACCACTCTTCAATATCCCTTATGCCCTTAGGGTATTTGAGAGAAGCTCCAGGCACTCGCGCAACATCCCCGAAGCTTGAGCCTGGGCCAGGAATGACCACAGCGTAGTCGGTCTCAGCAGATAGCCGGCGGGCCTCACCAACCAGATAGGCTACGTCGTCCGGTTCATACACGGTGAACTCTTCGAGGTTATCCTGAGGGTTAAGCTCATCGGGGTCAAAGGCTTCCTGACGAATTATAGCATCAAAATAGTAGCCTCCTGCCGGCATTCGGCCGCTGGGAGGTACCGACTTGTCGCCTTGAGGATACTGCAACAAGTCACCATTAGGTTCAGGAGTGGTATTGAAGTCCCCGGGCACCAGCACCGGCGTCCCGTCAAATAACTCCCACGGCTTCCAATTCTCGTTGAGGATACCAAACAAATTACTTCGGGGAGGGATCCCAACCGTATCGATGCCCAGGACCTCCCGCAGATCATCGGTGACCTCGCCGAGAATCTGGTAGCAGTCGGTCACCTTGACCCGGTCGCCCGGTTTGTCAAGGCCCAGGGCTACTCGGAGCTTGGACAGAGGGCTAGCCATGATACCGGTAACTACGCTGGCGCCTAAGTCCAGAGGAACGCGATCAGGCTCTTCGTGATTGAGTGCCGTCAAAACACGCTCGCGAGAGGTCATTGCTGTGATTATCTCCTTTGCATATGAGAAACCCGCCAAACATTGGCCGGTAAACTGCATTAGTAGTTCTCTGCCACTGGCGTGAATACCTGCCCAGCAAGCCACCTTGCCGCTACCCCAGAGGCAGCAGATGCCAACAAACAAGCGGGAGAGGTGCCACAATCGGCACCTCCCCCTTGCTGAAACTGGGCTTACTGCTCGTTAATGCAGCCTGCTTACAGGCTCTATCGGCCTGTGAAGCCCAGCCACTGACTCTGTCAATTACCAGGGGTAGCGACCACGCTAATCCCGGCTCTGGGACGGGAGTTGGATATCCCAGCCCTTAAGCAGGTCTCGCACGGCCTCACGAATCTCCTGGGGCGTGGCATCCTGTTCGCGCAGCTCCGTGATCTTGGTCCTAACTTGCTCGCGCTGGTCCGGCGTCAGACGCTGCATTAGCATCCGCATCCACGGATGCTGGAGCTGCTGGCCATAGCGGCCCTGTTGACCACGCCATCCTTGTTGCTGCTGACCCCAACGGGGCGGTGCAGCCTGCTGACCCCAACGGGGAGGTGCAGCCTGCTGGCCCCAGCGGGGAGGTGCAGCTTGTTGGCCCCAACGGGGCGGCCCAGCCTGCTGCCCCCATCCAGGCGGTGGAGCCGGTTGGCCCCATCCAGGTGGTGGAGCCGGCTGGCCCCAACGGGGTGGTGGACCTGGCTGGCCCCAACGCGGTGGCGCGGCCT
>JALGTJ010000153.1 GCA_029821415.1 Candidatus Zipacnadia bacterium | reverse complement strand
TAGGCGAGGTGGGTGAGGCCTTTGAAAGCGAGCAGGTCGGCTCTTCAACAATGCCCCACAAGCGTAATCCGTGGAATTTTGAAAATGTCAAGAGTATGTGGAAGGCCTTTGCCCCCCGGATGCAGACAGTCTATGCTGACCAAATCTCTGAACATCAACGCGATTTGAGCAACTCGGCCTCGGGAAGATTTCTACCCGAGATTGTGGTAGCGCTGGTATCTACAGTCAAGCGACTACATCGGGTTATGAGTCGGCTGGTGACCGATAGTGAGCGAATGTGGAAGAATTTCGCGACGACCGCCGAGATGGTAGCGGCGGAGCCAGCCTATATCCTGCTGGCGGCGGCCGGTCATCCTGACGCTCACGAGGCCGTTCGCAAGCTCACTTTGGAAACCCAGCGGACAGGCCAGCCATTTGTTGAGCTGCTGGAGAGTTCGGAGGAGTTAGCGCCGTATCTGCAGCGGTTTACCGAGTCGCAGTGGGGTCTGTTGCGCAACCCAAGCCTTTATACTGGAATTGCGGCCCAGAAGGCTCTTGATGTCTGCGAAATGTGGGAGGAGCGATTGGGGATAGCTTGAACCGTGATCAAGTGCGCTTTCCAGAGTGATGGCTCGTGCTGGATTGGGATTTAGGGCCCTAAAAACTTGACAGAAGGGTTGAGAAGGGCTATTCTTTAAGAGCTATGAGTAAGATGCAGATAGATTATGAAGCCTTAAAGAAGCTCGATACGGAAGCATTTCTTGAGTTTGAAGAAGAACTCAAGCGCAAGATAGCCCGCGAAGCCCAGGAACAGGACGAATCTGGCAAGAAAAAGCGGAGCAGGCAGCGATAGAGGGCAACTGTTAGCCGTTGATTGGAACGAAAGGTGGCGGAGTAGCTCAGTTGGTTAGAGCGCGCGGTTCATACCCGCGTGGTCGGGGGTTCGAATCCCTCCTCCGCTACCAATTGTATTTTATAGTCAAGATTTTGGCCGACAGTGCCTTGCGCTCCGCCGATTGCCTTCTCGCAGGGGTGTATCGGCAGGGAGCCCCGAAGTATGAATGGAATATCTGACGACGACCTGCGCTGGTTGCTTAAACTCGTAGAGCAGGAAGAACTGGCTGAAATTGAGGTGCATGCAGGGGAGTCACAGGTCATCGTGAGGACCTCTGAGGCTCTCGCTTCAAGCTCCCTGTGGTCCCCAGCTTCAGAGGGCCAAGCCGAGTATGCTCCAGAGTTGGATGAGCACTATATACCCGTGCTTTCCCCGTTGGCTGGCGTTTTTTACCGTGCTGCCTCTCCCGACGCTGAGCCATTTGTGGACGTTGGTGATGAAGTGGTCTATGGTGACACTGTCGGGTTGATTGAGGCAATGAAGCTGTTCAATGAGATTCCCGCGCCAGCTACTGGTGCTATCAGCAGTATCCTGGTTGAGAGTGGCCAGCAGGTTGCAGCAGACGAAGTGCTGATGATCATCAGAACGCAGCCAGATGATGTGAAGAGATGAGCAAGCGCTGGGGCAAGTGAGAATGAAATGCGTGACGGAACCGTACGGATTGGGATACTGGGAGCGGGTGTGGTCGGTGGCGGGCTATACCAGATCCTACAGAAAAATGCTGAACACATAGAGCGGGTGGCGGAAGTAAGCATTGAGGTGGCAGCTATCTGTGATGTTGACTGGGAGCGCCCTCGCGACTTTTCGGTGCCCACGGCGCTGAGAACCACCGATGCCTACGAGATCATCAATGATCCCGACATTGATATTATCGTTGAAACCATTGGCGGCTCAGATGTCGCGCTGGAGTACGTAACTGCGGCAATCCGGGCGGGCAAGAGTGTAGTTACCCCAAACAAGGAGATGATCGCCCATCACGGCAACCAGATATTGCCGTTGGCTGCTCAATATGGAGTGGATATCCAGTTTGAGGGCAGTGTCGGCGGGGTCATACCAGTGCTGCGGTCGCTCAAGGAGAGTCTGGCCTCGGCGCAGATTGACCAGATAATTGGTATTGTCAATGGCACGACGAATTATATTCTTACCGAGATGACCGAAGCCGGGGCACAATTCACGGAGGTGCTGGCCGCCGCCCGGCGTGAAGGCTATGCCGAAGCTGACCCCACTGCTGACATTGAGGGTATTGATGCTGCCAACAAACTGGCAATTCTGGCGGCACTGGCTTTTGGTACCCGCGTGCGGGTTGAAGAGATATACCGGGAAGGCATTTCCCAGATCACACCTACAGACATTGACTATGCCCGGCAAATGGGGTATGTAATCAAGCTACTGGCAATCGGCGCACGAAACGGGGACCAACTGGAGCTGCGCGTTCACCCAGCGTTGCTGCCTGTCCAGCACCCGCTGGCGGCAGTGCGTGGGGTGTTCAATGCGATATTCATCTCTGGTCCCGAGTGCGGGGAGGTAATGCTGTACGGACAGGGCGCAGGTGCCCTGCCCACCGGCACGGCGGTGGCGGGTGATGTCATTGACTGTGCTCGTAACATCGTCCATGACAGCAGAGGGCGAACCCCGTGCCGCTGCGAGGGCGAGGCAAGTGTGCGACCAGTGGGCGAAATTGAGACCAGTGCTTATGTGCGGATGTGCGTGGCCGACCAACCGGGCGTTCTGGGGCGGATTGCCACATTGTTGGGCCATGAGGGCGTCAGCATTGAGTCAGTTATCCAGAGACCAGCGGGCAATGATGTAGCCGATATTGTCTGGGTTATGCACAAAGGACCGGAGCGGCACCTGCAGGCAGCACTTTGTGCCATCAAGGAGCTGGATGTCGTCGAACAAATATGCAGTGTGATTCGAGTGGTGGACGAATAATGGTTGACGCTTGCAATGGGCCGGCTGGACACTGGCGTGGCGTGATTGAGGAGTACCGCCCGTATCTTCCTGTTACTGAGCAGACGCCGGTAGTGACCTTGCTGGAAGGCGATACGCCGCTCATCGTCTCGCAAGTCATTGGCCCCGAGTTGACCGGCAACATTGACCTGTATTTCAAATACGAGGGCCTCAATCCCACCGCTTCATTTAAGGACCGGGGGATGACTATGGCTATCTCCAAGGCGAAGGAAGAAGGCGCTCAGGTGACGATGTGCGCCTCTACGGGCAATACCTCGGCGTCAGCGGCGGCCTATTCAGCAATAGCCGGGATGCAATCGGTGGTGCTCATCCCCGATGGTTATGTGTTGTCTGGATATTGTCCGCGAGATCACCGATAATTATCCAGTAGCGCTGGTTAATTCGCTTAATCCATATCGGCTGGAGGGCCAGAAGACCGCAGCGTTTGAGGTCTGCGATGCCTTGGGCCGAGCGCCTGATTTTCATGCCCTGCCGGTGGGCAATGCCGGCAATATTACTGCCTACTGGTGGGGATATAAGCAATATCACGAAGTGGGGAAGGCTGACCGATTGCCCCGGATGTTGGGCTTTCAAGCAGAGGGGGCGGCGCCGATGGTACGGGGCAAGCCAGTGGCTAATCCCGAGACAATTGCTACTGCTATTCGCATCGGCAATCCTGCCCGCTGGAAGGAAGCGGCCGCTGCGGTGCAAGAATCCGAGGGTCTGGTGCGAATTGTCACTGATGAAGAGATCGTGGCTGCCTACCGCAAATTGGGCAGTAGCGAAGGTCTATTCGTTGAGCCGGCTTCGGCGGCTGGGGTTGCCGGAGTGATCAAGCTGGCTGAGGAGGATTTCTTTGGTGATGAGCCGGCAGTGGTTGTGTGTACTTTGACTGGTCATGGTCTGAAAGATCCCGACCGGGCTGTGGCAGTGGTTGAGGAGCCGGAGAAGGCGCCAGCCCAGACTGAGGCAGTCGTCGAGATGCTGGGGGTGGAGAGATAACATTGACAGACGGATGGAGGTTGTGACTATGTGCGAAGCTGTGGAAAAGACGATTCTGTCCACGCAACTGCCGGGAGCAGACAGTCGGCGCTCAGGGAAGGTGCGCGACATATACGAGTTTGGCAATAATCTTCTCATCGTGGCCACCG
The DNA here is from genome assembly GCA_029821415.1 of Candidatus Zipacnadia bacterium. GTDB lineage: Bacteria > Armatimonadota > Zipacnadia > Zipacnadales > Zipacnadaceae > JALGTD01. Next base: position 3,728 of record JALGTJ010000153.1, on the reverse strand, counting down.
ATCGCATATCTTGCTTTGACGTAGTGATGCCCAACGGCATTCCCGGCAAGGGCAAGATCCTTACCAGAATATCGGAGTTCTGGTTCGAGAAAACTGGACATATTGTGCCCAACCACCTGATCTCTACAGATGTAAATGACTTTCCGGAAGCAGTAGCCGACTATTGCGAGTTACTTGAAGGGCGCTCGATGTGGGTGCGCAAGGCCAAGATTGTCCCGATTGAATGTGTGGTGCGGGGATACCTGACCGGCTCGGCCTGGCGCTCCTATCAGGAGAACGGGCAGATCTGCGGCCACGCGCTGCCTGAAGGCCTGGTGGAGGCCGATAGGCTCCCTGAGCCGATTTTCACGCCAGCCACTAAGGCTACCTCGGGGCATGATGTCAATATCACCCGCGAGGATGTACCCCAGATTACCGGTCAGCGGTTGGCCGAGGACCTGGAGCGAGCGTCTTTAGAGCTTTATGAGTTCGGAGCGGCGTATGCGGCAGAGTGTGGTTTTATTCTGGCTGACGCCAAGTTTGAATTTGGCCTGGTCAATGGCGATTTGATTCTGGTTGACGAGATTTTTACCCCCGATGCCTCGCGGTATTGGGATCTTCAGCAATGGGAGCCGGGCCGCCCTCAGGAGTCGTTTGATAAGCAGTACGTCCGCGACTATCTGGAGACGTTGGATTGGGATAAGGAGCCGCCTGGCCCGCAACTTCCCCCGGAGGTTGTTGCACGCACCCGCGAAATCTATCAGGAAACGATGCGGCGGCTGCTGCAGTTGGATGAGTAGGCTGCTCATCCCACGCCAGTTCCCCTGCCCGGCATGCTAAGAGGAAGTGTGGTTGTAACGATGGGTAATGGAGGCAGGCTTCGGCAACAGGTTCGGGAGACGATTCATCGGTATGAGATGCTGCAAGCTGGCGAGAAGTTGCTTGTGGCGGTCTCCGGTGGAGCCGATTCAGTAGGTTTGTTGCATCTGCTGTGTGGGTTAAGCGATGAGTTGGGCATTGAGCTGGCAGTGGCTCACCTTAATCACAAATTGCGCGGCGAGCAAGCTGACCGCGATGAGGCATACGTGCGGCGGTTGTGTGCGGACTGGAACTTGTCGTGCTATGTAACTCGTGAGAACGTTGGTGAGCAGGCGCGTCAGAAGGGCATATCGCTGGAGGAGGCAGGACGCTGTGCTCGTTATGAGTACTTCTCGACACTCGCGGAGCAACACGGCTTCACTCGGGTGGCGCTGGGCCATACGGCCAGCGACCGGGTTGAGACTTTGCTTATCAACCTACTGCGAGGGTCGGGTCTGTATGGATTGCGCAGCATTCCGCCGGTGCGTGGCATATTCATACGGCCATTGATTGCCAGCCGTCGGGAAGTCGTTGCTGAGTACTGTGAGCAACAGGGCCTGAACCCGCGTTGTGACGAAAGCAATTTAGATCCGTCGGATTTCTTGCGCAACAAGATTAGACTTCAGTTGCTACCGCTGCTGGGCGAGGAATACAGCGAGGACCCCTACGAGGCGCTGTTGCGCATAGTCCGGGCGGCCGAGGAGGAGCTGGACTGGACTGAGCCGCTGGTGGACCGGGAATTTGAGCAAATAGCATCGGTTGGAGCAAACAAGGCGAAGTTTGACCGTCAGAAGCTGAGCAGGCTACCGGCGGGATTGCAGCAGCGGCTGCTGCGACGCGCACTGGTGGAACTGTTAGGAGCGGCGACTGATGTGGGTGAGGCTCACTACGACACCGTGCGTAAGCTGCTGGACGGGGGACGGACAGGCGCACAGGTGTACCTGCCAGGGAAAGTTCTGGCGAGAATTGGGTATACTGAACTGGAGTTAGTATGTGGCGAAGAAGCACAACGCCAGCCCGAAGACAATGAGTATTGGTGTTACGAGCTGCCCGTACCTGGTAGCGTGGAGATACCACAGGTTGGCAGAGTAATAGCGCAGCCGGTTGCAGAGCGCCCCAGTCAACTGACCGATGAGGCAGGCACGCATATCATTGTGGATGCAGAGGCCGTGGGGATGATGCTCCACGTGCGCAACTGGCGGCCGGGGGACTGTATGCAGCCACTGGGGATGGCCGGTCACAAGAAATTGCAGGATCTGTTTGTGGATGAGAAGATCCCGCAACAACAGCGCCAGCGCATTCCCTTGGTGGTGGACAGCCAGGACAGGATTATTTGGGTCGCTGGGCTACGGATGGGGGAGCAGTTCCGGGTGGTAGAAAGCACAACGAAATTCTTGAAGCTGTCGGTGGCGCCTTTGGCAGATAAGGTGTCCAGCGCGACAGATGTTGAGGAGTAGCCATATGAGTAGACAGAATCCAATGGTTACAATACTGGTTCTCGCCGCAATTGTGGTAGCATTTGTGATGATTCCGAAGCTGGCAAATCAGACGCAGGCGGTCAAGAGATATGAACACTATACTGACTTCCTGGCGGATGCGGCCGCCGGACGTATTGAAACGGCCAAGATCATTAATGGCAAACGGATCGAGGGTGAATTCCGCGCAGGTGCTTTTAGCGGCAGCGAACAGCCTTTTACTAAATACCAAGTAGAAGCCAACCTTGATGCGGCAACGATAGAGAAGTTTATTGACGAACACCCCCAGGTGAAGGTCGCAGTTAGCGGCGGGTCGTGGACAGACAATCTCCTGGCCTGGGTCGGCACCATTATTGTGCCGGTGGTGATTCTCTTGGTCTTTTGGGTTTTCATCCTGCGGCAGATGCGCGGAGCTGGTGGTCAGGCCTTCAACTTCGGGCGCAGTCAGGCCAAGCTGCTCAGTGAGAATATGAGGCAGGTTACCTTTGATGATGTGGCAGGTATGACGGAAGTCAAGGAGGAGCTGGAGGAGATCGTCGAGTTTCTCAAGGAGCCAGAGCGATTCCGCAAGTTGCGCGATCTGTTCAGAGAGGCCAAGCAGCATCTGCCCGCTATCATATTTATAGATGAGCTGGATGCAGTCGGACGGTTGCGCGGTGCGGGTCTGGGTGGTGGCCACGACGAGCGGGAGCAGACGCTGAATGCGCTGCTGGTGGAGATGGACGGCTTCGATCCGAATGCCGATATTATTATTCTCGCGGCGACCAATCGTCCCGATATTCTGGATCCGGCGCTGCTGCGGCCGGGCCGCTTCGACCGGCAGGTCGTTGTGCCAAATCCTGATGTCAGAGAACGCGAGCAGATTCTGGAACTGTATGCCAAAGATAAACCCGTCGCCGAGGATGTCAAACTGTCAGTGTTGGCTAAGCGCACTCCGGGCTTCTCGGGCGCTGACCTGGAGAACCTGGTCAATGAAGCAGCCTTACTGGCCGGGCGGCGGCGCAAGCAGCAGATAACCATAGCTGAGTTTGACGAGGCAGTGGAACGAGTTTTGGCGGGGCCGGAACGCAAAAGCCGGGTTATAAGTGATGATCAGCGCAAGGTGCTGGCCTACCACGAGGCCGGACACGCACTGGTGGGCAGTATGCTGCCCGAATTCGATAAGACGTATAAGGTCACCATTCTGCAGCGGGGTATGGCTATGGGCTATACGCTAAACCTGCCGCAAGAGGACCGATATATGATGTTCAGCAACGAGCTGCGTGACCGGATGACCCAGGCACTGGCCGGACGCGCTGCCGAGGAGTTGGTATTCGGCGACATCACCACCGGTGCCGCCAATGACCTGGAGAGGGTTAGTCAGATAGCCCGGCAGATGGTGACTGAATATGGAATGAGTGCTGAGCTGGGGCCTAT
>JALGTJ010000152.1 GCA_029821415.1 Candidatus Zipacnadia bacterium | reverse complement strand
GCTGCCCATTGAACTCCTTTGCTCAATCCGGCATCAATCAGCTCAGCTCGGGCGACACCAGCACAGTGTCCCGAAACGAAGAGGGGAGATGAAGGTGCTGGCGAAGATGGCAAGTATGGCCAAAATGAATCGAGTACACACTGTAAAGCGGGGACTACGATGATAGATCTGCGCTCGGATACAAAGACAATGCCGACTGAAGCAAAAGTCGGCGATGATGTGGTAGGGGAGGATCCGACAGTAAATGAGCTGGAGGCGGTGGCGGCGGAGTTGCTGGGCAAAGAGGCGGGACTGCTAGTAACGTCGGGAACACAGGGGAATATCGTCAGCCTGCTAGCGCTGACCCGGCCGGGGCAGAAGCTCATATTAGAGCAGGACGCTCATATATTCCACTACGAGCGCGGAGGGGTAGCAAGGTTGGCGGGGTTGCTGGTGCACACACTGCCGGGGCATTATGGGGCGATGAACCCGGAGGAGGTGGAGGCAGCAATCTGGCGAGAAGAGCTTCATCGAGCGCCCACCGGGGCGGTGGCATTGGAGAATACTCATAATAGGGCCGGGGGGACCTGCCTGTCGGTGGAGCATACGAACGATATCTGTCAGGTAGCTCATCGGCATGGAGTGCCCGTTCACATTGACGGGGCGCGCATTTTCGACGCAGCAGTGGCCCTGGGAGTAGACGCGCGGGAATTGGTGGCAGAGGCAGATTCAGTGACCTTCTGCCTGTCAAAGAGCCTGGGAGCACCCGTGGGCAGTGTAATCTGCGGGGAGGAGGGTTTTATCGCGCGGGCTCGGGAGTATCGTAAGATGCTCGGCGGAGGTATGCGCCAGGCGGGGATTATTGCCAAGCCCGGGCTGATAGCATTGGAACAAGAATTGCCGCGCTTGCATGAGGACCATAAAAAGGCAAGAAGAATTGCGGAGACGCTGGCGGAATTACCCGGTGTCAGGTTGGATCTGGCCACAGTGCAAACAAACATGGTTCTGTTTGAATTGCAGCGTGAGGATATGACTGCCCCGCAGTTGTGCGAACAGTTGGCTGAATACAAGATTAGAGCGAAAGCGCGCAGTGAAGTGCAGATTCGCTTGGTACTACATCGTGATATAAGTTTTAGGGATACCGAGCAGGTATGTGTCGCTTTGAGGGAGACGTTGGGAGCAGGAAGCTGAAGAGATGAAGGGAGTGGTATGGGTCGGTGTTCTTCGGAAGGGGAGGGATGTGCCAATATGAGAGAGAATAGGGGAGAGGCCAACTGGAGTAATGGAGCAATCATCTATTTTTGCAGGCAGTGTGAATATTCGCAAAAGGAGTGAGAAAGGTGGCAGATGCAGAGCTGGCTATTAATGGTGGACCAAAGACGGCGACTGAAAACTTTCCCCCCTGGCCGTGGTACACCGAAGAGATTATCCAGTGCGTAACGGAACCGCTGCGCAGCGGAAAGATCAACTACTGGACAGGACCGCTAGGGATGCAGTTCGAGGAGGCTTTCGCCGAATGGGAGGGCCGCAAGTTTGGGATTTCGACCAGTTCCGGGACCAGCGCGCTGCACGTGGCGCTGGGAGGACTGGGTATCGGGCCGGGCGATGAGGTAATCGTGCCGTCGTATACGTTCATTGCTACGTCGTTTGCCGTCTGTCAGGCGTTAGCAGTGCCGGTATTTGCGGATACGGTGCCGAATGGTCACACCATCAATCCTGAGTCCATCCGCGAGAGGATCAGCGAGCGGACCAAGGCGATAATCCCAGTGCATCTGTATGGCTGTATCTGCGATATGGATGCAATTATGGAGATCGCCGAGGAGCATAATCTGTATGTGATTGAGGATACCGCTCAGGCGCACGGCGGGATGTACAAGGGTAAGAAGGCAGGAGCCGTCGGGGATGTGGGCTGCTTCAGCTTCTGCCAGAGTAAGCATTTCAGCACCGGCGGCGAGGGGGGGATGGTGGTAACCGATAACGAGGACTGGGCCTGGCAGATGCGTAGCTTCCGTGACCATGGGTATGCCGTGCAGGAGCGGATGGGTCTGCTGGAGATGGAGCAGGCGCTGCCGTACATCCACGTGCGCGTGGGTTTCAATTATCGGATGACGGAGATGCAGTCGGCGATCGGGCTGAAGGAGTTAGAGCGAATTGATACGTGGAACATGCCCACGCGCAAACGCAATGCCGCTATCCTGGACGAGGAACTGGGGAATGTAGAACAAATCCTGGCGCTGCCGCCGAACTCCGAAGAGGTGCAGAATGCATACTGGCTGTATCCGATAGTGCTGGATATGGAGCAGCTTGAATGCGACATCAGCCAGTTCACGGAGGCGCTGACTGCCGAGGGTATCCCGAACGGAAATGTGCAATGGCCACAAGGCTATAAGGAAAAGGCCTATGTCGAACATATGGGCTTTGGGGAGAAGAAGTATCCATTTGAGAGCCCGGACACCCGGTCGGAGGCGGTAGACTATGAGAATGTGTACTGTCCGAATGCAGCAGATATGGAGACCAAATGCTTCTGGGTACCGGTGCATCCGACTTATGAGCCGGAGCATATGGAACTAATTGCCGCCGGCATTAAGAAGGTCGTTGCGGCGTACGCAAAGTAAAAACAGCTTTGCTCGGAACTCAGAAGGAGGCGAATTAGCTTGGCCGAGACCAATATAAGATGGGGTGTGATTGGGGCAGCGGGGATTGCCGATAAGCGTACCATTCCCGAAGGGATAATCCCGGCAAATAACAGCGAATTGGCGGCAATTATGAGCCTGCCGGGGACCGGAGTAGAGCAGTTATCAGAGAAGTACGGCGGGGTGCCGTGGTTCACCGAAGTGGAGGCGATGCTGGATAGTGTAGAGATAGATGCTTGTTATATAGCAACGCCGCCGCATACTCATCTGCGGCAGATACAGGCCTGTGCTGAACGAGGGCTGCACGTGCTATGTGAGAAACCGCTGGATATCACCGTGGAAGGTGCTAAGCAGATCCAAAAGGTGTGCGAGGAGGCGGGGGTAAAACTGGGTATCGGTTTTATGATGCCATTTCATCATTTATCCAAGGAAGCTAAACGGCTGGTTGAAGAGGGGATGTTGGGGAAGATTGTTTCGGCACGGACTCAGTTTGGGTTTGACTACCCGCCCCTCCCTGGGGCCTTCCGGCAGATTAAAGAGCTACACCGGGGTGGAGTATTCATGGATGTGGGCAATCACGGCACGGGGCTTCTGGAGTTCATAATGGGGGCGCGGGTAGACGCAGCAATGGCAATGGTGGAGAACGTGGTTTATGAATACGAGGGGGTGGAAGACACCGCCACAGCTATTCTGCATTTCGATAATGGTGCAGTGGGCGTGGTGGATACTTCGTTCTGTGCCAGTGCTGCACAGAATCTACTGGAGATTAACGGATCAGAACGGACACTGGTGGCACAGGGTTTACTGGGGCAGACTCCCGATGGGGTACTACGAGTCGTGGAGGCCTTTGCAGGCACTAAGGAGTATCTGAAGATCGAATCAGACTGTCGGAACATGTACGAAGAGGAGATTAAGGCGTTCGCGGAGGCAATTATTAACGACACCGACCCGCCAATGGATGGCGAAGAAGGAGTGTGGAGCCAGCGAGTGGTGGAGGCGGTTTATCAATCAGCAGAGACGGGGAAGTTGGTTAGGGTGGCCGACATATAATTAATGCCGCAGGCGCATTCAGCAACAAAATTGTTGAGAGGCCGATAATCATCGGTCTCTTTGCGTAAGCAGGGAAGAGAAAAATAGAGACGCCAAAGTCGCAGGCCGTCGGCTGATAGGCGCAGGGATAAACGCAGCAATTATCACCGCTCACACAGGCGGATTGTAGTGGAGCCTTTCTAAATGGCAACAACGGGGAACACTTCGCCTACGGCTGACGCTGGCTGAGTGCGTGCTGGCGTGCGTTCTCAATGGCGGTCCAGTAGA
>JALGTJ010000151.1 GCA_029821415.1 Candidatus Zipacnadia bacterium | reverse complement strand
CTTTCGGCGCAGCGATTACTCCTGGCAACCGCTTATGGAAGGCGATGTAGACTTCCCGGCAGTCATGGCCGAATTACGCAACATTGGCTATGATGATGCACTGCTGTCGGAAGTAGATGCAGGAACAGCACCATTTGAGGAAACGGCTGCGGCCATTCGTCGTATTATTGAAATGTAAGCGACGCTCGGGCAGCTCGCGCGTAAGGGCAACTCAGCAGCGATCGGCAAGGATGGTCTGCTCGTAGCGCTTGATCTCGGCGAGCCAGGCCAGACCACTGGGAACATCAGCCTGCTGGCAGGCATATTCCCACACTGCGCCAAAAGGCAGCTCGGCGCGCAGCTCCCGAAGGGCCAGCTTAGCGGCCCCATCCCCGGATCTTTCGGCTTCCATAGCTAGTTCCCACGGCGCCAGGAGGGCGTAGAGCAAGGCCTTGCGGACCGCCCGTACCCCGATCACCCACGCCGCAACGCGGTTGATGCTGGCATCAAAGAAATCAGTAGCCCACAGAATACCGCCCAGCATACCGCTGCGTACTGCTTCGTCGCAAACCGCCCGTACCTCATCGCTGAAGAGAGGCACATGATCGCTATCCCAGCGCACCCCCCGACTAATATGCAGCAATACCGGCGTTACGAAGGGAACAGTAGCTGAGATCTTATCAGCTATACTTTCGGTAAGATGGTAATGACCCAAATCAAAGCAGACTCCGATGCCACGGCTGGCTGCGTAGAGCAGATACAGCTCGTGCGAACCGACAGTGTAATCCTCCAAGCCAATGCCAAACAGCTTGCTTTCTACGGTGTCGATGACCTCAGGGAAATTCGGCTCCAGCACTGCATCCAGCGATTCAATAAGCCGCTGGCGAGGGCCCGCCCGATCAACAGTAGCATCTTTGCCACCGTCGGGTATCCAGATGTTACAGGTGGCCGGCCCCAGCTTTTGCCCAAAGCTCTCTGCAATCTGCCGAGAAGCCAGACAATGACGCACCCAGAACTGTCGCACTGCATCGTCGGGATGACTCAGAGTCATTCCATCAGCAGCCAGCGGATGGGCAAAACACGTCGGATTGAAGTCAAGGCCCCATCCATTATCCTCGCACCACTGGACCCAGGTGCCAAAATGTTCAGGAGTCAGTTCGTCGCGCTCTACCGACTTCCCACCAGTCTCAGCATACATTGCGTGCAGGTTGAAACGCAGCGCTCCCGGGATGAGCCGGGCGGCCTGCTCAAAATCCTGGCGGATCTCATCACCCGTGCGGGCAGAACCTGGGTAGTTGCCAGTCGCCTGGACGCCGCCCGAAGCCACGGGTCCCTCTCGTTCCTCCAAACGAGCCGCTGCATAGTTCTGAACGTCAGATGACGCCGAGTTCCGCTTGGTCTCATTGCCGAGGAATTGTTCCAATTTCATCACAACTCACCCTTGCTATATCTTAACGCCGCCCACAAACACAGTTGTCCTGCTACGCTTGCCAGATCAGTTAGCACACAAAGGGCTTTCCGTTCTCCCCACTGCTTTGACCTTTGCCGACGGCCGACCAGCTCGCTCACACCAACTCTTGCTGCCCATATAGCCGTGGCCACAGTTGGTCTCCGTAACACTGGCTATGAGCCGCTCCTGAAGTCTTATGTCCGCCTCCTACTGCCGACTATATCCGTTCCGATGCTCCTGTCTAATGCCCTGTACAAGGCGAATCAGGCCTTTACAGTTGCCAGATCGTCGAAGTCCAGGTTAAAGGACTCTATGGCGCGGAAGAGGGCCTTCTTTGCTTCCTCTGTGATAGGACGAAGGGGATCCCAAGTTGTCCCGCAGGGAATCCCGCGGTACTCAACCAAGGCCTTGGTTACCTGGATCTCTTCAAAGTTATACGCCTCCAGAAGACGGCAGACGAGTCTCTGTAGGTACGCCGCTCGGCTGATGTTGCCCGCCTCGAAGTTTCGCTTCATGCCTACGAAGGCCTCAGGGATCCAGTTTCCCACCGAGCCAATTGTACCGCAAAGAGGAGCGGTGGCCATGCCGCCCACGTAGAACGTCTCGACCGGGTAGAGATTTAATCCTTTGATTTCTGCCAGTCGTGCCAGCGCGGTCATATCCTGCCTGGCTAACTTGATGCCGTGAACCTGGTCTTTCTCCGCTAGCTCTCGGACCATCTCTACGTCAACGGTGAAGCCGGTAGTGGAAGGGTTGTCATATATGACAAGCGGAACGCCCGCTGCTTCGGCGATTCTCGTATAATGGCGCATGACACCTTCCCGGCTCTGGGGATAGTAGAACGGCGGAACGCTGCTTACGGCCTGGGCTCCTGCTTCGACTGCATGGACAGCCAGCTCACAACTGTCAGCAGTGGAAATGGCGCCCACGTGGACTATGATAATGCCCCTGCCCTCCGCCGCTTCGATACAGGCTTCGGCCACTGCCTTCCGATCCTCTACTCCCAGGCTGGCGAATTCGCCTGTTGAGCCGCAGACGTGAAGTCCATCTACGCCTTTACTGAAGAGAAAGCGCACGACCTCCTGAGTTCCTTCTATGTCGACTTTTCCATCATCCCTCCTGGCGGTGATATTGGCTGGAAAAACTCCCGGTGCATTAAAAACCATGTTCGTGCCCTCCTATTCTTAGTTGGTAACCACTCATCGTTCCTACCCCGGAGACCGCATGGACGGAGCCAGGGCCACATCCCCTCGGTATTGTAACGCCCACCTGGTACCTTGTCAAAACGGATTGGAACTTTTCATGTGCACACGTATATTGGACGATAGATACCATTACTCTATTCTATCTCCGCAGGAAGCCGGCCTTGTGAGCCGCAGCTAACCACTCTTGTCCAGCAGAGCATCCAACGATTCAACGAGGTGCTGGCGAGGTCCAGCCCAATCAACAGTGGCAGATTTGGCACCCCCGGACACCTACAATATATTACAAGGCGCACAGATATCAGCCTGGCAACAGGGCACAGAAATCCTATGCTCAAAGCTTGTTGGGTGGCGCCATTGCAGTCCACGCTCAGCGCCGCATAGCCTTCCTGAGCTGCTGCATGGTTCTGAAGGACAAACGACGCCAACCTGCGGTGGGGCTGATTGTTAGGGAATTGTTCCAATTTCATCACAATTCCCCCCTGGTATCCTTTGGCCCCGCGGAATACTTAATTGAGCTACTGCACCTGCAGCACTGGTCGTTGCACGCCTCAGGCTACTGCCAAGCGTCTGGAAGGAGGATTAAGCTCAGCAGGGAGCGAAGGCTATTGACGAAGATAGTTATAGAGGCCGTTCGGCAGCAGACTTAGCTCAAGGGTGAAGAACATGTCAGCCATTACGATACTCGGCACCGGTCCAATATACCGCAACCCCAAACCTCACGTGCAGGCTATCCACGCTATATTCCCTTCGGTTGTCTGCACCGCCACCGGCGATATGGTGGCCACCTTTGTTCTGGCAGAGGCTTTCGAGGCGGTAAATGCACACACCTACCGCTTTGGTCTGCGAGCATGACCGCGCTGAGCATCCAAATGAGGGGCTAACCAATCCCGAAAATATGGGCTTCGTACCGACCAGGTTTTCAATACTGCGTTCCCAGGACCAGGGATATAGTTGGTCGGCTCCGCAGCCAATAGAACCCCCACTGGTTGGGCCGTCATTTGAGCTGTGTAGCCCTATTGTCCCTCTGAGTGATGGCCGCTGGTTGCTGCCGACTTCCACCTGGCGGGGGTGGGACGGCTATCAGCCCAACGGAATGAAGATGGTGGCATTTGTATCCCACGACGAGGGCAGTACTTGGCCAGAATATGTGGACGTAATGCGCGACCCCGCCGGCAACATAGTCTACTGGGAGTCAAAGATTGTGGAAATGCCAAATGGTACTCTCCTGGCTGTAGCCTGGGCCTACAATGAGCACTCTGCCCGAGACCTGCCTAACCAGTATGCTCTAAGCCAGGACGGTGGAGAGACCTGGACTGACCCGATGTCCACTGGCTTGATCGGACAAACCATTACCCCACTGGTCCTGGACGATGGGCGCATATTGACCGTCTACCGTAGAATAGACGAACCCGGCCTGTGGGCGAATTTGTCTCACCTGCAAGATGACCGGTGGGTCAATGAAGCTTGCGAGCCGTTATGGGGAGCCAATGTTCCGGGGCTGACCGCGTCAACCGATAATATGGTGCATAACTTCAACGTGCTGCGCTTCGGTGCACCCTGCATGGTCAAGCTCCCAAACGATAACATATTTGTCGCCTTCTGGGGTTATGAGGAATGTGTCTCTAATATTCGCTGGTTCAAACTGGACATCAGTTAGCAACATTGCAATGGCCATGGAAAAACTGCCCTAAGCCAAATGGCTGTGGCGCTGAGCCGACACCCACCTGCCGAAGACCCGCTATCAACAGTTCAGCAGCAGTCTTGACTTCGCCGACCAGCTCTAATAGTATTAGTGATGTGCGCTATACTATCTCTGTTAACCGCAACTAAGCAAGGGTGACTGTAGGGTGGCCTCTTCCACACTTGATCGCTTCTGTCAAAAGGTCAGTCAAATCATACAAAGCGAGGGCACTGCCTGCTTTATGTTGGGAGCCGCCGACAACCGCCTGTATTTGCAGTCGTTCGCCGACCTCAGTGGACGAGAAGTTCTGCACTCGGACCTGTACTTTGATATTGACAGTGATACCCAGCTTGCCAGAGCTGTAGTCGAGTCGATAGAGTCAGACAGATGTGTTATACTCGATGAGTCTATCCACATGCCCGACATCGAACTGCACGGACCAGTAATGATCGTACCGGTTATCTGGAAGCGCGAGCCACTCGAACCTGAGGACGAACCGGTCAAGCGCCCACTGGGTATCCTCGCCCTCTGGGGCAAGCGTGGACAGCAAAACTTTGACGACGAAGACCAACAATTGGCCGGAACTCTCGCCCAGCAGGCGGCGGCCTTGTTGGTTGAGGAACATCTCGAGGAGTTCGAAGACATTCAGGCAGCCTTTGCTACCGTGCCAGTCGGCCTGATGTTGGTTGATGCCCAGGGCAACATTGTGGTTGCTAATGCTGCTGCCCGCCGGGTCCTTGAGGTTAGTCCGCTGCAGGGCAAGCACATAAGCCAGGTTGATATTCAAGGACAGTTACAAAAGCTGATATCCGCGCTGCAAGAACCCCAATCCGGTCAAGCTGTGGCGTCATTCATTACCGCATCGGCCGAGACCTACACCGCTAGCGCCCAACTTACCCGCGAAGGCCAGGCCATTCTCGCCTTCACGCGATCTTCCTTTTCTACGGCTGCTGAGGAACTGGTCGGACAAGTCGCTCATGAGTTACGCACGCCGCTAACTGTGATCCAGGGCAATCTCCAGACCATCCAGGCTATTATGGGCGAGGGGGTCACCGAAGAAGACTTGCAGATAGCTGACGAATTCATCGAAGCTGCCCTCATCCAATCATCACGCATGTTTCGGTTGATATCTGAGACGCTCAATATCTCCCGCATCCATGCCGGCAAGGAAATCGAGCTTGACGTGACCGAGTTTGACCTCATTGCGGCTCTTGACCAGATCCTCATTGAGTTGGCCGACAGGTTGGCTGGCCACCAGCTTGTTCGCCACACCCCCGAGGCCCTGATGGTCCAGGGCGATCGTGACAAGATCATTTCAATCCTGGATAACTACCTGAAGAATGCTGCCAAGTACTCCAATCCGGGGACAACCATTACCGTGACCATTGATGATCGGGGCGATGAAGTGGCTATGGAGGTCAAAGACGAGGGCATCGGCATCGCCCCGGAAGATATCGAGCGCATCGGCCACGAACCCGGTTTCCGCACCAGCGCGTCCAAGGAGCAAGCAGGGGGCATCGGCCTCGGTATGGTATATGTGCGCCGCGTCATCAAAGCCCACGGCGGTCGCATGGAGATTGAAAGTGAGTTGGGCAAGGGCAGCGTTTTCCGCTGCATACTACCCAAGCGCCAGCCGAGCTCCAGCTCACCCAAGCCCGACTTGGAATTGCTCTGAGCACCACAGACAACCTGCAAGCTTCTCTCGTTACCTGCCACACCACATTCGGCACGCCTCTGCCTCATCATCCCGCTGCGCTTACGAGCTATCTCCAGGCACCACTACACCGCCCCAAACTAGAGCTGACTCGCATCCACGATGCGGCCCTCGTCCATAGAGAGCTTAGCTGCCTCCAGGAGGGCATAGGTTCGACGCACATCTTTGCCAGAGGCCTCCGGCTCACGGCCCTCCAGCACAGCGGAGGCAAACTCGGCCATCTGCGTGTACATACCTCCGCCTTCCTGCATAGGCACGTGCCGCTCCTCGCCGCCAACTATCAGTGTCTCGCCATTGACATAGAGGCTGTCGTCGGTGCCGTTGACGGCCAGGTCCCAGGCAGAGGCGTAGCAGTTTAGGCAATGAGTCTGCAGGGCCATAGCCCCGTTGGAAAGCTCCATCTGAATGGTGAGTTCGTCCACGTCATCCCACATCGGGTGAATCTGGCGGCCCATAGCGAATACATTGGTGGCTTCAGAGTCTGTCATCCAGAGAATCAGGTCGGCAGCATGCGTGCCCAGCCCGTACAGCAGCCATCTCCCCGCCAGCGCCCGGTCGGACGCCCAGGGCTGCGAAGATACCCCTTTCGTGTAGCTCCAGCGGCGGCGGATGACATTCTTTACCTGGCCGAGCTGGCCGGAACCGACTATCCTGCGAGCCTCAATGTGGGGAGCATAGAAGCGCAATACCTGCCCGACCATCAACACCACGCCGGCTTGCTCGCAGGCGGCAATCATACGGTCGCACTCGGCCAACTCCGTGGCCATAGGCTTTTCGGTGAAAACATGGATCCCCCGCTCGGCGGCAGCCAGGGTTGGCTCCATATGCAGCGTGTGCGGAGTACACTGGTCTATAGCGTCAAGTTCCACTTCCTCCAGCATCTGGCGCCAGTCGGTGAAGTAGGCCTGAGCACCCGCCTTTTGCACAAACTCACGGGCACGGTCCTCGTTGATATCAGCGCCGGCTACGATTTCAATCTCGGGAATACGCTCAATAGCTTGCAGATGCGCGTTAGCGATATTGCCGCATCCAATGAACCCTATTTTAATAGGTGGTGAAGCGACCATAGCAGTTACCTCCCAACAGAAATGTGGCAGTCGCAGGGTTGTTCACCAGCGACAAGCAATACTCCTTCCCTGTTCCCATTTCTAAGCACTTGACATGCCCCC
>JALGTJ010000150.1 GCA_029821415.1 Candidatus Zipacnadia bacterium | reverse complement strand
GGCTTGTTGAGAAAAGAAATACGCCCAGGTCCGCGGTCAGCAGAAAGCCCGTGATGCCGTGGCCTATCGTAGCCATCGGTTCTGCCAACTGCGGCCCCAGCACTGTGCCATCTAACGGGGTCTGCTGGCTGCTGCCCTCAATCTCTATCGTAATCAGAGTACCCTTGTTGAAAACCGGCAATGAAGGGCGATGGCGCGCTTTATTCTCAAGGTAGGCCACTCGATGAATAGGCAGAATGGCTTCCCCACCGGGCGTTGACGCAGCTTTGCTGCCGACGAACAGATCAACATCACCATCTCGGTCATAGTCGCAAGGGGCCACCAGCGCCGCTCCGGCAGTACGAAGCACCCGGCCGGCAACCTGGATCGGCCCCTTAGGCACAAAGCTTCCCGAATTAATCCACAGCTCTATTAAGCCAGCACCCGTACCCACAAAGATGTCCA
The DNA here is from genome assembly GCA_029821415.1 of Candidatus Zipacnadia bacterium. Lineage (GTDB taxonomy): Bacteria > Armatimonadota > Zipacnadia > Zipacnadales > Zipacnadaceae > JALGTD01. The sequence continues at coordinate 3,880 of JALGTJ010000150.1, read as the reverse complement.
AATCCCCGTCGGCATCAGCATCGGCACAGCGCGGCCAAGCGTACCCTTCCCCAATCTGCTCAAATACGCGCACCTCTCCGTGGCGGTTTCCAACTAACAAATCAAGGCGGCCATCACCATTCCAATCCAGCGCGGAGACTGCCGCGGCCCGTCCGACATCCAATGGCACAGGTCGCGCCTGCAGCTTGCCTTTATATTCCAGAACATCAACCGACCCCCTGGCCCTGAGAACAAGACCATCGGCGGTCCCCAGCCAGATTTCACCAGAGCCCGCCAACTGCGGCGCCAACGCTGCCAAGTTGCTCTGGCCAGGCACCAAGATCCGCTTAGCAGCCTCCAGACCATCAGAACTCCCGCGCAAAAGCCACAACTCATCGTCAGCCTGACCAATGAGCACGTCTTTGTGCCCGTCGCCCTCCCAATCCAGCACGCAGGGCCGGGCCCGCGAGCCGACATCAACCGGCCTGCCGCCCGCCGTCAGCCGCCGAGGCGCTTCCCACCTATTGCCGACATCGTGCGCCGCCCGCTCAAGCCACCACACACTGCCGTCATCACCACCCAGCAGTAGATCCTCATCGCCATCATCATCCACATCACCAACCGCCGGCGCCAGGTGCCCCACCTCCGGGTCTGCTTGCCGAATAGCCTCCGCTATCTTTGTCCCGCCGGGCAGCCTCATAGCTCGCCCACCACTCAACGCCACACCCCGCAGTTGATACCAGAGAAGCTGCCCCTCCCAACCCAGCAGGAGGTCCAATTGACCGTCACCGTTCCAATCAACAAGCGCCGGGGAGACTTGTCGCGGTTTCGGAGGCCAATTCACAGAATCAGCCGACTCGGCAATGAGTGGCTCAGGCAGAGCAAATACGTCCCCACCCAGCCGGCGATAGTAGAGCAGATCGCCATAACCGGAGCCAGCTAACAAGTCCTCTTGCCCATCGCCACTGAGGTCGGCAATGGCTATGTCCGCCATATCGCCGCCGGTCACCGGCCCCTCTGCCAGCCACACCAGCTTCCCACCTTGTAGCGGGAAAGTTTGGTCAGCCAGCATGCGCGCCATATGCTGGGCCGCAGCAGGCACGGTCAACATAACTGCTATCCCAAACGCGCACAGCACACGCGTCAAATCTATTTACCTCCCGCCGCTGAGGGCAAGTGCTTACGCACAAAGATTTGGATTTCCGGCCACGGATACAGCCAGTCGCTCCCCAGCTCCCAGGGCACGAAGCTCAGCGGCAACCCACCGTAGCGACCCTGTCTTTCGTAGCTTGTCAGCAGGGCCAGAACAAACGCGGTTGTCTTAGCATCCCCAGCCCGCAGGCCGGCGCGACTGTTGAACTCACTGAGCACAAAGGTACGGGGAGCTTGGGCGGAGAGCAACCTCTTATCCAAGTCCGTAATTGCCAATTCCCGCATTGGCCGGTGATACAGTCGCCATAAAGGATTTCGGCGCAGGACTGCCCCGCCGTTGCAATAATCAACCGGGGGCACGTCAAACCACGGCTCCCGAACCAGACCAATACGGGCCTCCGCCGGAGTCACCCGAAGAATCTCCCCCAGGGCCTCGGCGCGCGGATCACACGCCGCCAGACCGCTGCAAACCTGGCCAGTCCACAGCAGGGCCGGTACGGCACAAACGACCACCAGCAGACAACCAGCCCACCGGTAGCAGCGGCTGCCACGCAGTAGCTGCGCGAGGGGATAGGTACCCAAGACAACCAGCGCCGGCAGCAACGCCACCTCATACCGGGCATAGCGCACGTTGGCTAAACTGATCATAACCGCCCACAAGCAGGCGAAGACGGCTATCGGCAGCAATTGGCGGTGTCTTTTCACTACCACCATTACCCAACCCACCAGAGCCAGAATAACTATTGGTCCGGCGCCGGGAGCCAGCAGATTCTTCGCGTGGAACCAAAAGCCATTCGGCTCAGCCGCCACCGCTAATGGCTCTCCCACACGCATATGCTTAAATTCAAAAAGGATATCCCCCTTTGCCTCCGACCAGGCCAGGAAAGTGAACGGCGAGGTGAGCGCAAATCCCAGCGCCGCCATCCCCAGTACGATGAGCATCTTCCTCGCTGCATCTGCGGCGCGGTGCCCGCGGGCTTTATTCCCACAATTCAATACAATCGCCGTCAGCGGCGCCACGACAACCACCAGACCATTATACTTGGTGGAGGCAGCCAGCCCGGCCATCAGACCGGCCCAGACGCAGTCCTGCCAGCGGCCCCACTTTATCAGGCGCACCGAAAATAGCAGTGCCAGCGCCACGAACAGCGCTTGTGTCACATCAACGGTGCCGTAATGAGAATTGAGCACATGCAAAGGGGCGAGGGCCAGCAGGAGCGTGCAGAACACGGCCAGCAGCCTGCTCCAAATTCGCCGCGACAGCACATAGACAGTGACAACTGTGAGAACTCCCGCCAGTGCCGACACCACGCGCGCATCCAATGTCCAGACTCTTAACGCCTCGGGGATGGTTTCCAAACTGAGCCAAGATATAAGTGCTCCGTGGCCCAGAACGCCGGCTGCTGAGACAAGATACAGATACAGGCTGCCATAGTTAAAGAAGTGGGGATTGAGATCTCCGTTCAGTGCCAGTGACAGCAGCCCCCGCAGCGAGTGGTATTCATCCGGATGGTACGAGAACAGATGGGTTGAGTCGGGCAAGCCCCACCTCAACCCCCAAATCCGCACGCAGGCGGCCACGATCACAAGTCCTATTACCACGAAAGGGTCTGGGCTAAGAAAGCTCCTGCGTTGTTCTGTCGGGGAGGCGCTGGTCACCACAATCTCCGGGGGCTCTTCGATTGTGAGTTTGACTGCCAGGTAGATATCAATTTCTTCGCCCAGTCTGCTAACTCCTGCCCTCCCACTACTGACCAAGTACCTGAGCAAATAGTGTCCCCAAAGCCGCAACATTGCGATCGACGTCGAAGTACTTCTCCACCTTCTGTCGACCCAGCAGAGCCACGCGGCCGCGCAATTGTTCATCATACAAAGCTATCTCCAACTTTTCGGCCAAGTCGCGGACATCGCCCGGCCGGGCCAACAAGCCGGTCTTCTGATGTTCAATCAGCTCGGGTATAGCCGATATATCGCTGGCTACCGTGGGGATTCCCATAGCCAGGGCTTCCAGCAGAACCGTAGGAAGCCCATCACGGTCACCGTCACCCGCAACCACTGAGGCGAGGACGAAGACGTCAGCCTCCTGGTAGAGGCGACGCACCTGCTGCGGTGGTAGTTCTCCCACAAACTCCACTCGTTCGCGGAGCTGCAGCCCGGCGGCAATGCGGGCCAAATCCTCGCGCATTGGACCCTCACCAACGATTACCAGGCGAAACTCAGCATCGCGGGACTGAACCATACTGGCCGCCTGAAGCAGATACGGAAAGCCCTTCTTCTCCACCAGGTCGCCAACTGACATTATCAGCGGCGGGCGGCCCGGTGGTCGGTCAAGCGGCTCGAATTCGCGGGGGTCTATACCATCATAGACGACGTGAAGCTTACCCTCAGTAACGAGGCGGTGTCGGCTCACCAGTCGCTGCTGGGTGTACTCAGTATCAGCGGTGACAAACTCCGCCTCGGCTATTTTTAGGCTAAGGGCAGTAACCTCATCCCCAAAAACATCACCGACTCTAACCGTGAAGCTGTAGCTGCGACCAGTGATTACCGCTATCAACCAGGCCACAGTAGCAGTAGCGCCGGCCCGATGAGCGTGGATATGCCTTATCCGCCGGCTCATCCGCACGGCAAAAAAGCCCGCCCGCACCAGACTCGCCAGTATCTCCCTTGCCTGTCGAGGATAGCCAACGATGCGGCCCACGGCCAGACGCAGAGCCAGCAGATAACCGCTGGGGTAACGGAGCAAGGCGAC
>JALGTJ010000149.1 GCA_029821415.1 Candidatus Zipacnadia bacterium | reverse complement strand
CGGGGGAGTAGACGGTTTTCGTCAACTGAGGATCTGCCAAGGAGGAATTACCGCATTAGTTAGATAATAGGTAGATGCTAAATGTGGTCAAGGACCACAGAGAGTAGTAGCGCACCAGCGCGAAGGAGGCATTCTTGTGAAGATTGCAAGGTTAGCCAGATCCGTAGCTGTTGCGATGATTCTGCTGAGCATGCTTGCGGCTCCGGACGTAAGAGCTGACTGGCCGATGTATGGCTACGATGCTGCTCGCAGCGGCGTGAGTCCGGAACAACTGGGAACGCCGCTTCACTTGCAATGGACCTATGTGCCCAAGCACGCCCCTCAGCCGGCCTGGCCTGAGCCGGGCCGGGAGCTACACCGCATGGCGTTTGACTATACCTACCAACTTGCCGTGGCCAACGGCTTGGTATATTTCGGCTCATCGGCCGATCATAAGGTCTATGCTCTGGACCTGCGTACTGGCCAGGAGCGCTGGCACTTTTTCACCGATGCACCAGTTCGCTTCGCTCCGGCAGTTGAGGGTGAGAGAGTGTTCGTGGCTTCTGATGATGGTTGGCTATACTGCCTCTCGGCAACAGACGGGAAGCTGCTATGGCGGTTCTATGGAGGGCCCAGGGATGAGAGACTGTTGGGTAACGAGCAGATGATTTCGCGCTGGCCGTTGCGCAGTGGCGTGGTTGTGGAAGATGGCATTGTCTATTTCACAGCTGGTATGTGGCCTGCGGAAAACGTGTATGTATACGCGCTGCGGGCCACTGATGGGACGGTGATCTGGAAGAACGACACCAGTGGGCATATGTATCTGCGGCAGCCGCACCCCCCGTCCGTGGCGATGACCGGAGTGGCACCACAAGGGTATGTAGTAGTGTACAAGGATCAGTTATTCGTACCAACCGGCCGCAATGTACCGGCAGCATACGACCGTAACACCGGACGGTTTCTGTATTACCGCAGTCGGCCTAACACCTGGGGCGATAGGTGGGGTGGCTCCTGGGCATTCGCCGCGGCCGGGTTGCTTTTCAATCGGCGTACTCACATTGGGCCGGACATCAATATCAGGTTAGGTGAGTCGGAACCGTGGCCAGACGATGGGTTGATTGCCTTTGATTGCCAAACGGGAAAGGTGAGGCGAGAGTTGGTTGGGAAGCATTGCGCCGTGGTCAGCGGTGAGGTGCTCTATGCCTCAGGCAGTGGTAAAGTCAGCGCTTATAACCTGCCGGCTCTGCTGGAGGGCGAAGCGCCCGATAAGTGCATCAAGTGGGAAGTGCCGCATGGGCGGGTATACGCGATCATCCTGGCTGGCGAGACAGTGGTGGTAGGAGGGCAAGACACGGTTACCACAATTGCAGCGGCCAGTGGTGATATCCTTGGGCAGAACGCGGTTGAAGGCCAGGTGCGTGGCCTGGCCGCCGCAGGCGGGCGCCTTCTGGCCAGCATGAATACCGGCCGGATTATCTGCTTCGGGCGGCCAGAGATTGCCAACCCACCTACGGTTTCCCCATCGGTTGAGGGCTCGCCGTATCCTGACGACCGCCTCCTATCGGCGGCCAGAGCAATGGCTCGACAAATCATCAAGGAGACAGGAATCAGGGCCGGCTACTGCCTTGTTCTCGGCGCTGGCGACGGGCGTCTGGCTTACGAGTTGGCACAGCAATCCGACTTGAGGGTTTACTGTCTGGAGCCAGAAGCTCAGAAGGTCGCCGCTGCTCGCCAGGCGCTGGATTCGGCCGGAGTGTACGGTGTGCGGGTGACTATTCACCAGGGCTCGCCGCAGAAACTTCCGTATGCTGATTACTTTGCCAATCTGATCGTGTTGGGCGATGGCATTGCAGGAGATTTAGAGAATTGCTCGGCCCGGGAACTCTATCGTGTGCTGCGGCCTTGTGGCGGGAGGCTCTACCTGGCAACTGGCAAAGGAGTCTCGGCGGGACAGATTGCGCGATGGTTGCGAGAGGCTGAACTGTCGTCGGCCGAAATCCACACCTCCAACACTGCCGTGCAGGTAGTGCGCGGCGAGTTGCCTGGGGCTGGCGAATGGACACACCAGTACGCCGATGCCGGGCGGTCCGGGGCTTCAAAAGATCAACTCGTGAAATTGCCAGTCAAGTTGCTCTGGTTTGGTAAACCTGGCCCGGCCAAGATGGTAAGTCGCCACTGGCGGGGACCGGCGCCTCTGTCCACTGACGGCCGACTCTTCGTGATCGGGCAGGATAGTGTCACTGCCGTAGATGCATACAACGGTCATGAGTTATGGTGCCGAGATCTCCCCGGTGCGGCGCGTTTCCCGGTGGATGCAAAAGGTAGCAATGCTGTAGCGGATGATGACAGTGTCTACGTCGCTATTGGTGCTGTCTGCCTGCGGCTTGACGCTGCAACAGGAGAGACAAGGCAAACGTACCATCTCCCACCTCCTCCGGAAGCGCATCCAGCTGAATTGGCTGAGTCGCTGACCTGGGAGTATCTGGCTCAGAACGACGATTTGGTATTTGGCAGTATGGGGAGCAGTGCTCAAGGGCGGTACGTCTTTGCCTTGAACAAAGACGACGGGGAACCGCGCTGGATATACACCGCTGAGGAAGCGGTCTCCAACAACGCAATCGCTGTGGGCGAGGGGCGAGTCTATCTCATAGACAGGACCGCTGCAGCCGAGATCGAGAAGATGAAGCGGCGTGGCGAACGAATATCAATAAAGTCTACGCTCGTCGCTTTGGATGCGACCACTGGCCAGACCCTCTGGAGTACTGATCGGGGCCTGACCAAGCGCACCGAGCTGCGGTTGGCCCAGGGCGTGTTACTCTCCACTGGCGATGGCAGGATGAGTGTCCATTCAGCCGACGACGGGAGAATGCTGTCATGGAGTGGCGTGCAGATGTATCGTTTTCCGGTGATAATTGGCGACACCATCTACGGCGAGCCCTATGCCTATGACCTGCGCACCGGCAAACCCAGGCGGCATATTCACCCATTGACCGGGGAGGAGAGTCTATGGAGTTTCCGCCGCTCCTACGGCTGCGGTTCAGTCTCCGGGGCGCCCACGATGCTGCTATTCCGGTCCAGTACGCTGGGCTTTTGCGATCTGGCTGGTGACAGCGGCATTCACAACTTCGGTGGCGTACGTGCTGGGTGCTACGTCAATGCGATTGCTGCCAACGGCCTGGTGCTTATGCCGCCAGGCGACGCCGGCTGCACCTGCTCGTACAATTATCAAACCACTGTAGCTCTGATGCCGACAGACAGAAACGAGGAGTGGGGGGTTGTCCCGCCGGAGGAGTTGAAGCCTGGTGCGAGGGTACGCCATGTTGCGCTCAATCTCGGGGCGCCTGGTGACCGACGTGACGGCGACGGTAAACTGTGGCTGGCCTTTCCGCGCCCTGCGGGCCTCGTTGTGCCCTTAGAGACTGAAGTCTCAGCCCAGGGCAGTTACTATCGGCGTAACTCCGATGATCTGGTCGTTGGGGGTACCAATTCTCCCTGGCTTTACACCTCTGGCTGTCAAGGGTTGCGCAGTGCCACTCTGGATCTATTCCCGGAGGGACCCGGCGAGTCGCCGGGAGCTGCACCTAAATCCTACACCGTGCGCTTGCACTTCGCGGAGCTGGATAACCTTGAGCCAACCCAACGCGTCTTTGATGTGAAGTTACAGAAGGCGCTGGTGCTCGAAGGCGTAGATGTAGTCAAGGAAGCAGGGGCTGAGGTGTGCAGGCCATAAACACCATCAAGCTGGAACTTGTACCGCGGACCGACAGGGAGCCAATCATTAGTGCTATTGAAATATACGAGGAATAGCGATGGTGCGCCAGCAGATAGCTGGAAAGAGGCGGGGCCCCAAGGGCGTATAGGGGTGTCGGTGCGTAGGTGGGCGCTATGGTTGTGTTTGTCTGTGGCGACGTTGCTGCCAGCAGGGACAGCGCAGGCGTGTGACACGCCAGTCTACTACTACACAATTCAGATGTGGCAGCGCGACGCATATCACGTCTACTGCTTCTATGGGGATGCTG
>JALGTJ010000148.1 GCA_029821415.1 Candidatus Zipacnadia bacterium | reverse complement strand
TCATTCTGCGGGAAGGTTTCGTTGGCTTTGCCAATATCCCAACCCTTGAAGATGCGCTTCCAGTATTTCAACCAGCCTGGGGTTAGCCAGTAAACCTTTTCGTTCCCGGCTATCCGCTCGCGCTCCTCATAACTACAGAGTATATCAATGCAATTTGCCGCCCTTACTCGTGAGATATAGCCTCCCTGTGCCCGAATCAAATCATCTACGAGTTGCGGAGGCTCGGTGGACATATCAATATAGCATTTCTCACCGTATACTCAGTTGACGAGTGAGGTGGTGCTTCAGCTCATTCTTGTTCTCGTGCAGCCCGGGTATGGTGTAAAGAACTTTGTCGGCGTCAAGAAAGCCGGTCTGTGCCAGGTGGTTCAATTCCGGGCTTAGCGTGCCACACGACACAATAGTAATACCGCCGAAAGTTCTCATAAGCTGGCCTCCGAATAGCATTTACCGCTAGTCGCTGGGCTGGGAATCTGGTTGTGGCTTCTCGTGGCTTTCAAAGAAGCCAGTCGCCTTTCCAAATCAGCGATCTCTTTTAGTAGGCTTTCTCGCCGTTGCTGAGAAGAATCACTTTCGCCCATTGATGTGTACCCTGTCGGCACTTTCTGAGTGGTCTAAGAAGCACGCAGCAGTGTCTTAGTCTGGACAGTCATACCTGTCTGAGAATGGTTCACGGTTTTTTATCTCTCTATGCCGGCCAATCCACAGCGGCAGTAATATGACGCTGCTACTAACCAGCGGACGGCCTTCTGTTGCCCTTTCTGTGCAGTCATGCCTCTACGGCTTCTTGGATTCTATCAGCAGGTAATCATCCATATCATACATCCGGATATTGCCAAATTCATGCTCCAGCAGCAATTCGACCCATTCTTCGCGGGAGATTGCCAGAAAGCAGTGAAAGCCGTGGCTCAAGAATCCTCGCAACCCGACCAGGAAGTCTATACATAGGAAGCTGCCCCCCGGCTTCAGCAGCCTGTGGACGGCTTGCAGGCACTCCTGCTGATCCTCCATACAGTGCATCGCCTGGCTGGAGACTACATAGTCAAAGCTATCGTCAGGTTCGGCCAGCTCTCTTATATCAGCCTGGCGGAATTCAACATCTCCTCCCTGCAAGGCTGCCTGCTGCTGCGCTTCCTGAATACTATCTTTAGAATAATCAAATGAGCCTGAATCAATGCCGAGGACACGGAAGCCACGCTCGGCCAATTTCAGCGCCAAAAAGCCCTGTCCGGTTCCCACATCCAGTACGCGGCTGTCCGGCGAGGCGGTTCCTAATAACTCAATCAGCTTCTCAGCCGCCTTTTCTTTACCGCCTGATTCTTGCTTCTGCTCTTCGTACTTAGTGATAGCTCGCTTACCGCTGGCAGTAATCTGCCAGCGCTGCCCGCCCGGGAGCAGTTCTATTAACCCGTCAGCAGCCAGCTTATCCAGCACCACCTGCACCTCACTACTGGCTGGCCACAGCACACCTGTTGGCCGATATACACGATTATCGGCACTACGCTCTCTAATTTGCCGCACCATTTCCCATTTAGTTTGCGGGCCTTCTGCGAGTAGTACCAGCAAGTAGTACTGAAGGAATTCTCTTATGCTGGGGCCGCTTCGCGTCCGACGCATAATCGCCTGCCCCTATCCTCATTTCGCCATTGCTGGTGCTACAAACGAGATTGCTTGCACTGGGCACTGGCTCGCGCAGACGCCACAGCTCTGGCACAACGCAGTGTTGACCACCGCTTTTCCAGCAGCACCAAAGGAAATAGCCTGAGCCGGGCAAACGCTCACACAGCGTCCGCAGCCGGTACAACGTTCGGAATCGACCTGGGCCACCCACCGGGCGGCCGAAGCCCTAGCCATGGGACTCCCACCTGGGACTCGCATCTGCCCACTATCAGGCATCTGCGCCGGCATACCGAACGCCGATGTCATTGGTGCCATGGGCGCACGCATAGCCCGGCCTCGTCCGCCTCTTCCCCGCTGTCTCATCTAAATCACTTCTTTCCCGACACGACTGTGATCTCACAGTCATGTAGTAATGCGATGCTATTCTGAGTCATACGCCCGACGAGGCCATCAACTATTATGACAACGGATAGATGCCAGCCGGGCATAAGGCGTGCTCTTTTCTGTTGAACCTCGTCTCGGAGGTCCTCCCCTGCTGCGACACAGGGGGAGACAATGAATGAGGAGAAAAGCTGCGCTTCAAAGAGGGCAGTTGCCTTCTTAATCAGCAGTCTGGGTTAGTAAGGATGCGGCTTGTGGTTTGAAGTGGTTTACTCCTTATCTGCGGTCTGTCGTCGCGCACCATCGTACTACAATGGTAAGTAAGCTCTCGCACCACACGTCAGCGGAAGATCTGCATTGCCAACACTGATATAAGACCTCTTTTGTGGTGCATCTATAGCATCGCTGGGGCCCAAAGTTAGCTTGCAGCACCCACCCCTGCTCGCTCACGAAGCAGGGGTGGGTGCCGTCCCATACAACAGCTCGGTCGCCGGACTGTGCAGTAGCCCAGAGGCACTGATGCGGCGGAGGCATTGTAAGGTCAAACTATCACAGCTACTGTGGTGCGCCCCGCAGCAAAACCTCATATGCCTCAGCACTGACGACCGGCGTATACCTCCTTCGTTCTGTCCTGCCACACACGTCACTCTACTTGTGTTGTCCAGCTCTTGCGGCACGCTACTCCTCGCGCATTGCCAATATATCGTCCTCGCTTACGATCAGGTATTCCTCCCCGTCAATCTTCACCTCTGTGCCGCCAAACGAAGCATATACGACTATGTCGCCCTCCTTGACAGCACTTTCACCTTCATCCGAGTCTTCCACGTACAGCCCCGCTGTTCCCACAGCCACTACCCTGCCCTCGCGGGGGCGTTCCTGTGCCGTCTCCGGCAGGATGATTCCTCCCGCACTCTTTTCCTCAGCTTCGAGCGGCTTGACAATTGCTCTTGCTCCAAGCGGTTTCAACATAACAACTACCACCTTCCTTTATATGAATGTTTTACAGATAGGCACACCCAAGTACCGACCTATATCGGTCTCCTCTTGGCGCCCCATCCACTTTTAGCACTCACAGCCATTGAGTGCTAATATAGCTTTTATATATCATAAACCGAAAATTGTCAATACCCCTGCGACATACTAATCAAGGGGACGGGATATTCACTTGAGACCCAACAGGCGGTCGATCTTGGCTTTGTCAAATCCTACTATCGCCTGGTTCCCAATTAACAACACTGGCACCCCCCGAATGTGGCGGCGCTTCATCTCCCGCTGCGCTCTGGGGTCTCTTGTCGCATCTATCTCCTGGAATCGAATGCGCTTCTGTCGTAAATACTGTTTAGCTGCAGTGCACCAGGGGCAACTGGCACCAGTAAAGAGTATTACCTTGGGCTGACGTGAACTCCTCATTTGTGCTTGGCATCCTTCTGTCGTGCTGAAAACTACTATCCATAACGCCGCTGCTTTACGCACCGACGGATTTACCCTCTATTGTGCCATCTGGTATACCCAACTCCCAGTTGGCTTATTCCTCGTGACATACGACTATACCCAATTAGGCGCTCAACATTTGGTTGACTCTGTTCCACGCCTGGCGAATACCTTCCGCGACAGGGCCATCCTGGTATTCGACCAGCGGCTTCTGATGCGCCATAGCCTCGGTCACCGATTCATCGTAGGGCAACTCGCCGATAAGCTCAATCTGATTTTGGGCGCAGTAGTCACGAATTCGCTGAGCATTCTCCACATTAAGATCTGCCTTGTTGATGAGTACCATTGTTGAGATACGAAAGTGGTTGCTGAGCTGAATGACGCGCTCCATATCGTGAATACCCGACAGTGTCGGTTCGGTGACAACCAGAGCCAGGTCCACGTCAGCCAGAGCCGCTGCGGCAGTACAGCCAATCCCGGGTGCCCCATCAATCAGTATCAGTGGTAGTTGTCTCTGGACCGCCACATCCTCCGCTTTCTGCCGAACCATTGTCACCAGCCGTCCGGAGCTTTCCGCCGCCGGTGCCAGCCGCGCGTGGGCCATCGGGCCATAATCGGTCTCCGACAAATACCATTCACCACAGGGAACTGTTTCCATATGTAGTGCTCCGTGCGGGCAGGCTATCACACACATTCCGCAGCCCTCGCAGGCCAGCTCGTCAATATCAGTGGTCGTGATGGCATCAAACCGGCAGCGTCGCTCACATTCGCCACACTGTTGACATAGATCTTCATCGCGCACAGCAATCTGGGCACCGTGGAAGTCGCCACTTTCTATAACCGTCGGCGTCAACACCAAATGCAAATTGGCCGCATCCACATCACAGTCAGCCATTACTTTATTA
>JALGTJ010000002.1 GCA_029821415.1 Candidatus Zipacnadia bacterium | reverse complement strand
AACTGAAAACCAAGCCATCATACCCTGCGTCCTGCAGAGCGGCGATCTTCGCGGGAAGATCGGCCTTTGCCATAGATCCCGCCCCCCAGAAGTTACCGATCTCCTCAGACGCTCTGATCAGTTTCTTCCCGGTCAGGTTAGAGAGCGGAACCTGGCCGCCCTGGGCAGGGCTGAGCGGATCACACTTCAGCGGCCTGGCCGCCAGGCAGATCCAGAATACTAATGTGACGAAACTGCTGCAGGCCATGAAAACCCTCATTATGTTGCCTCCCTTGCGTAGTAGATGCACGACGCCCTGAAGAGCATGCCCATGGCGCGGCGGGGCCCCAAGCTGCGATAGCTGCAGCGCGTCCTGTACCCGCGAGTCATACACCTTAGCGCGAATCGGGTGAGAAAGCTACCTGCTTTCCCGTTACCTGCTACTTGTTCGCACTCCTTACGACTGGCATCCGTATCGGGATGCGCAGCGTTTCGGAAGGTGCTACGCACCTCCCCTCGGTCCACATCCAGGCGGGATGGCTGCACCAAACCATAGGGATGAGATAAGAAGAGGCCCGCCGACCGTCAGCCAGGACCAGGTCAATGTAGATATTGCGCAGCTTGAATCCGTCCCCCTTCGGGTTTTCAATGGCCAGGCGATTGACAGTGCTCAACGTACTGATAACCTCAGGCGGAAGGGCGACTCGCATGGCCGGGCGCCACTCAGCGCCGCCCGATTGGGGCATCATACCGACTTCAACACCGTTGAGCTTTATGGGACCGACATGGTCGGGGTCCACGATGTCGAAGACGTCGAAAACCAGCCAGGCCTGGCCAGCCGAGCGCATCTGTTCTTCAGTTAAACCGGGCAACGGGTGAGGTGGGCTGGCCTGGCGGGATGCGTGAAGTTCAGCCACGCTGAATGTCTCGCGGTTGACCTCTTCCACCCACGCCGGTAACTTGCGGTTCAGCCGGGGCCAATACCAGTTCTCCATGGCGTAATCGTGATGCTGCTTGATCTCTTTAGCTGATCCATAATTCGGCTCGTACCCGACCCCATAAATATTTGTTTCCCATTCCTCACGGGTGAACTGGTCGCGTATCCACGGGAAAAAGGCCAGGCGGGCATTGGCGCGCAGCGTCATCTCCACTTGTTCCTCGGTGGGTGCCCAATAGCCAATATTGTTGCACACCACGCCGATGGCGTTGCTGATGTTGTAGCCGGAGACGAAGAAACGCAGCCACCGCTCGCTCATAAAACCCCGGCCTTCGCCCCGGAGAATAAAGTTGGCCCAGGTATCAGCCGCAGGATTGTAGCACAGACCAACCCACTCAGAACCGCCCGGAGCGTTGCCCGTGCAGTGAATCCCCAGAATGCGCTCATCGCCGATTAGTTCGCGGGTGGCTCGGCAGACAATGTAGGTGTTCTTCACACTACTCGGGTAGACGCAGTCAAAGTAGATACCGTCCAGGTCAGGATACCTTTTCAGCAGATCTGCCACGGCGGCCAGGTACAGGCCCAGGTTCTCACCGGTGTAGGTACGATCGCCGCCGGTGCCCTTGGTGAAAAAGAAAGGCGAAGTGTAGGCAATCGCGCGCAAGCCGACCTCGTGGGAGTGGTCAATTACTCGGCCGAAGTCCTCCGGTAGCCGGGGCTCAAAGGCCTCGTGCCAGGACTTCCACAGCATCGCCTCTGATTGCAGCAACAGAATGGTTCCTTTGTCCTGCCACTCATCTATATGTTCATTGCTGGGCACCGCCAGTTCAGGGCTTTGCGAACTGTACTGCCAGATTATGCGCTCGTTCAGAGATTCTTCCCACGGGTACTCTCGCGGCGGACAGATAGCGCACCACAACATCTGCTCCCCGCTCAGGCTGTACGTGAATTCGTTAATCGGCTTCCTGCTTCTTGTCTGGCGCGCGCCTGCGATGGGGAACAGTCCAACCGCACCGAAGGCATCCATCAACAGGTGATTAGGCCCGCGGGGGCCGTGGGAGTAGGTCTGAATCGGCTTGAACAGCACCCGGCAGCGCACCACGACATCATCTGCTGACCTGATCATTAAGAGGGAGTCACAGTTGACCTTAAACTCCACGCCGGCCGATGATTCCAGGATGACTGCGCCTGTGCCCTGTGCAACGATGCGCAAACCCTCCAGGCTGCCCTCAGGGAAGTAGAGCAGTAGACTCCGCCGTGGCTTCACCAGCCGTTGCTGGCACAAGACCTGATCCGTTGAGGGCGAGAACTCGAAGACCGCGCCCGTGGTGGTCACTGTGATCAGATGGGCGGTGACCTTAGGCTCCTTTACTTCAAAATGCCAGGCGGCGTCCATAAAGATCTCGTCGGACATAATGTCGTGCTGCAAGGGGTCGCCCACATACGACGGTCGCGCTGTCACGCTGCCAGTGGCTGCTGCCAAGATCGCGCTGATGAGAATAGCTCCGGCTGTTCTGTTCATGTGCCTGAGCTCCTAAAGATAGTTTGTGATCAAAGACTGCAGCAAAAGTGAGTCCTATGTCGTACCAAGGGAGGTCTGATATGGAGGTGCCACTTACTCAAACTGGAAGGCATAAAGCTGGCTATTCCACATATGGAAACGCAGGCGGATGGGCTGGCCGGCAAGCTGCCCCAGATTCTTCCACTTGATTGAATGACGTACAGAATCACCCGAGATAGACTCAACACCACCATTGCAGTCCGACGCCGGCCCGAAACCTGGAATAGGGTTGCCTTCGGCGTCAAGAATCTCCACAGTGATATGCCCTAAGGCTCGGGCGTTGATGGTCAGCTCCGTACCGGTAAAGATGACAGGCTTGGTCGTCACAATTCCCCCGCGTGGGCTGGCATCCAGGGAAACAAAACCGTCCAGGCGCATGGTCCCGACTCCGATCCCTTGAGCCGGCACCTTAGCGCCGAAGGCCAAGCCATCCCCAAAGGTACGCGGACTGTTTAGCTCTCTACTAAAGCCTGAATAGTACAGCCATAGTTCGTCGCCCACGCGGACCGGCGCGTCCATAGGTAGCTGGGCAGCCGCGTCCCATTCCCCTGGCTCACTTAATTCCAGCAGAGGTATGCGGGGGTACACCCGCTGCCAGTTCTTCATGTCCGGGTGAAGACTCCAGACCAGTTGCATATGGACGACTCCGCGATCCTTGCCACCGGCGAAGAGTGGCTCCGCTGGATACTTTCCTCTCGTATACCAGGTATTGTCCCACAGTGTAACTATGCCAAGGGCGCGCCCGCCATACCTAAAGGCAACCATATGATGCAGTTGCGCATGGTAGTGTTCCGGATTATCATAATCAAGAATGGGGCGTAGGCGCTCTATACGTGCGGCACATCCGGCGTCATCAATTTCGTCGGCGATTAGTATCGTCTCAAACTCGCTCCAACTCTCCAGGTCGGTCTCAGTAATCTCAATGCTGCGGCGAGTGAACCCCCGTACATCGGGCGAAGAGACAGAAATGACAAACCAGCGGTCCTGGGCGGGGTCGAAAAAGAGCATAGCTGCATCCGATGGCCTGCCAATAAGAGGAGCGTCGTTGCTCCAATGCAAGCCGTCGGGGGAGAAGGACGGGCGGGTCCCGTCGGGGGTTTGGGAGAGGTGTGTGTAGCGGTGCTCTGGACAATCAGCATTAGGATTATACACTACATTGCCACCACGAAGCCCGTACGCCATCTCTTTCAGTGCCACCACGTTGTTCTCTTTAGAACCCTGAACTTCTATTATGCCGAGGTTGGGTCGCTGCCAATGTAGGCCGTCCTCGGAGGTAGCGTAGCAAACATGCTGGTCGCCAGCCGCGGGTTTAGCAGGCGAATAGTGTTCGGCATCGGCGTAGCTAAACCCGCCACTGTTTGTGTACCACATACGAAATGTACCTGTTTCGGCATCGTGCAGCACCGTCCCGTACACAAAAGAAGTCCGTTCCCATGGTTTCTCTGGAACGAGTAGGGGGTTGGCCGGATGGCGCTTAAATTGATGGTACGTTCTGACGACCCGCTCGCGAGTATCAATGATATAGTCGTCAACGAAAATCTGCTTGTTTGAGCGAATATTTATCATCCTGCTCCTGCTTTTCGCTGCGCCCGGGCAAGTGCTGGGTTGGCGGTGCCCCCAAGATTATTATGCCGGACTTACTGCTGACGATAATCGTCACGAGATGTCGGCATAGCTGCCGTACTTGTAGGTTGCGTTGACCATAGCGATGTAGTTCTCCGGCTTGACGCCTGGGTGAATGGAGTTGGATGAAGCGACGATGTACCCGCCGCCGGGGCCAGCTACTGCGATGGTTTCCTTGACGGCCTGTTCCACTTCGTCCTCTGTACCATAGACCAACAAATTCCGGCAGTCAATGTTGCCGAGTAGGCAGGCTTTGCCTGCTACATACTGTTTGGTCTCCCCAATGTCCATGCACTGCGGCTGAATGGGATGCAGTCCGTCGAAGCCCACCTCCAGGAAATCGTCCAGAATCGGCCACATATTCCCGTCAGTATGCTTGACTATCAGCAAACCTTCGTCGTGGACGTGTTGGACAATTTCGGCGTGATAGGGCTTGATGTATTCGCGATAGTTATCCGGCGACATTAGGGTGGTCTCCTCGCCGGCTAGGTCACCGTTCATTACGACGATATCGGCGCCAACTTGTTTGGCTATGTCCACTGCTGCGATATAGTAGTCGGTAGCGACGCGCGCCAGGTCGTGGACCAGCGGAGGATCGAGCGCATAATCCATCAGCAAGTGCTGCATACCCCCGCGCAGCCGCCAGCTTATCTTGAACGGGTCGGGTATCATAACGAAGTGGGCCTTGGAGTGGCCCACTTTCTCTATTACATACCGTGCACGGGCGAAATCATCGTCTCCCAGCTTGGAGACCATATCAAAGCCCTTTAGGTCGGAGCGACTCTGGATGGGCCCCTGAATGGGGAACGGCTCGCCATGCTCACTGGTTTTGTAGATCGTGCCGAATTTGTCCCTGACTCGGTCGCCGTCAATGACCTCACGGTGCGTCGAAATGATGTAAGAGGTGGCATCAAGGGGAAGCTCTTCAACAACTGTACAGTACAGATCAACAATTCTTTGACTTTCGTCGCCCACGGTTTCGGCACCCACCTCAACGTCGACTTCCTGACCCGTCAGCAGTTCAGCCAACTTGATAATGATGGGCTCATTGATCCATATCTCCATGATAGGGACACGGTCGGGCACCTGGCAGCGCAGCGCTGTGAGTATTCTCTCTTTAGAGTTCATTGTAGTTGCCATCTTTAGCCTCCTGGCGCTCTAAGACGTGGGACTGGCCTGCATAACCAAGTATTGACAGTGCAGTCCGAGCGCTTGTTAGTTTGCAGTTACTTGTTTAATTCTCCAATTGCCTACCACTCTCCTCCTCGCCGCATCACATAAAATGAGCTATCTGGCCGCACAGTCAGAGAGTTGAGCGGGGAGGTGGGAGGACTGTGCTGGGGATAGGGCGAAATACCCAAAAGTTGACCCTAATTCCGCGCGATAATGAGCCGTTAGAGGAACGTATCTTTGATGATAACGGGACAGAGCGTTAAGGAATTCCTATCTACTTTTAACCCCAGTGGGGAGCTGAACTCAGAAGAAGGATTTCTGTATGGTTCGGGGACGGATGAGGTGCAGGGCATTTGTGTCTGCTGGATGGCCAGCCGGGCGGCCATTGAGTACGCCGCCCAGCACCAGTGCAATCTGATTGTCTGCCACGAAGCTCTTACCTTCTATGACTATCCCCTGTGGGCCGCCAACCCACCCGGTCCACCGTGGCCTGTGGATCAAGTACGCCTGGACCTACTGGATGCGTACGGCATCGCAGTATTGCGGGTACACTCTACTGTTGATCCCACTCACGTTGGTCCTACGCTATGGGAGATCATCGGTCTGCCCGAGCCCGAGTTCCGGGGCTGGGCCTATTCGCAGCATAACATTACTCCGATTACGGTGGGCACGCTGGCCATACGGGTGCGTGAGGCGCTGGGTATGGCCCATTTGCGGGTTACTGGAGATACCGAGCAGGTAGTGAGCAATGTGGGCACAGCCTGGGGAGGTGGGGGGCTGGACAGGCATATTGATATTTGGGTCGAGCATCTGCTGCCCCGAGGCATTCAGGCGCTCATCACTGGCGAGACTTCCGATTTTGCGCAACGCTACGCCCTTGATAATGGCGTGGCCTTAATAGAGACGTGCCACTCGGCCAGTGAAGATCCGGGATTGGCGCGCTTGGCTGGCGATCTGGCTAAGCGCTTTTCCACTGTACCGGTGCTCTTCCGCCCTCAGGAAATTCCCTGGACCACCCTCTAATGCTAAGGTTAGCTGTTGTGGCGGCTCAAGGTCGGCCACTTGCTGTTTGCGTTGATAGTCTCTGTCGTCTGACGGGGTGAATGACAATGGCCAGTCAAGCGGCTCAGCTGCCGCCGATGATCTTTGCCGATGATTTTATTGAGCGGGTGAATATAGCCTGGCGGATTGAGCCGGGGCAGCTCGATCCCCACAATCCTCTGCTGGAGCCGAAATACCCGTGGGATAGCGCTTCCCCGGCCATCGGCCACGGGACGGTGCTCAAAGATCCCCTTGACGGGCTCTTTAAGTACTGGGGCTGTTCGGTCGCTGAGGATCTGCAGTACGTGCGGGGGCACCATCAATTTCGCCTGACCTATGCTTATTCGGAGGATGGCGTCAACTGGGTTCGGCCTGAGCTGGATATCTGTTCGTTTGAGGGCTACCCGCGCACCAATATCATATTTGACTTTGATTCAGGAGGACGCGCCACCTACGCTTCCGTGTTTATAGACCCAGAAGAAAACCCCGACGAGCCCTATGAGATGTTTGTCTTCCGCGATATGTACCAGTGTGCTGCTGACCGGGTGGCGGGCTTTGACGAACCGCCCGACCCGACTCGCGGGAATGCACTGTATCGCTATCGCTCAACTGATGGTCTGCACTGGCGCGCCGCTGAAGGCCCTCTGTATCTTGACACCGCCGATACGCTCTATATTCACAAGTGCCCCGAAGGTGGCTATGTTGCTCATCACAAGATTGGAGTACCCTCGCTGCCCGGCGGCTATGTTCCCTATGACGTCGGTGCCGGCGAGTGCCGTATTGGGATGCGCAAAACCAGTCCGGACGGTAGTCAATGGAGTGAATCCGTCCCCCTTATGATGCCTGACTGGCAGGACCACCCCGGCGACCAGATTATGGAGGTAGGCTACTACCCTTATGACAACGGCATAATTGGGGTAACTGCTATTTACCATGCTATAACCCAGACGCTGGATCTGCAATTCGCTGCTTCAGTGGACGGACGGAACTGGTGGCGGCCGGCGCCGCGTCGCGCCTGCCTACCGCTGGCACCACTCGGAGACTATGGGGGCGGTATGATTTGGCCAACCCGTACCTTGGTGGAGGATGGCGACAAGCTATACCTCTATTATGGTGCTCTGGACGGACTGCACGGCGATATATACGCGAAGACTGACAATTGTTATCTGTTTCACGGGGCATTCTGTCGGGCGGGTTGGGACAAGGGCCGGATGTGGGGAGCAGTACCCGCCGCCGGCGGCCAGACCGAGGCCCAACTGACTACATCGGTTCAGCCTTGTACTGGAACTCTCTACGTCAATGCGGTAACTGTTGCCGACGGCGAGATTACCGCTGAACTTCTCGATGAACGTCGTACCCCTATCCCCGGATTCACCCGCCGCGAGTCGGTACTCTTTTGCGGTGATGCCAAACTGGCACCGCTGGAGTGGGTTGGGGGGACTAAGCTGCCTGAGCGCGCCTCGGTGCGCTTCTATTTGCGAAAGGCTCGCCTGTACGGCTTTGCCTGGCGTTGATACACCTGCAGAGCGAGCAGAGTGAATTGGAGGTATTGGTAGGATGAAACGTGATTGGCACACCGAAGAATTCACCAAGATGGTGACGCTGGGGGAGAGTACCACGGCCGGAGGATGGGCCAGCAGTCCGGAGCGCTGCTGGGCGTCACGGCTGGCAGCACTGATTAGTGATGTTCAGTCTCAGCCGGTGGAACTGGTTAACAGCGGTATCGGTGCTAACGTCATATCGACCCGTAGCCCCTCTTACGAATACAGTGGTAAGCCGGCTGCTACGGAGCGGTTGGATAAGCATGTTATTGCCCACGCCCCTGACTTGCTCATTATCAGTTATGGTCTTAATGACGCTCGCGGCGGCACACCTCTGGAGTTGTTTGCCGAAGAGATGAGGTGGATCATTGATCGCGTGCGCGAGCAGTGCCAGCCGCTGATAGTATTGCTGGGGCCATATTTTATGACTGATTTTCAACTGGGGGCACCGCAATTCGGGCACGGGTCGCTGGAGATATTTCACGCCTTCAACGATCGCATCCGGCAGATCGCAGCAGCCCAGGACTGTTTGTTTGTGGATCTATTGGCAGCCTACGACGGAGCGGAGTGGCTGGTTCACAAAGACGGCTGCCACGCCAACGATGTGGGTCACCTGGTGGTAGCGAACAAGATCTTCGAGGTACTGGCCAAGAACTGTTCCGGCTTGGCCCGGCATACTAAAGATATGGAAGACCAGATTCCCGCATGGCGTGATGAGTCTACGCTGTCGGCTGACTATGGTTACGAACTGGGCAAGCCCGATCCACACTAACCTGCCCAAAGAATGGACAAACCTTTTGGATCACACTGAAAGGGAGATGATCGGAATGTTTGCACCGCAGCGCAATAACCTTACCATTGCAGGCCAAGTTGTCCTTGCAGTGGTACTGACGCTGGTGACGGCAGGCGCTGTTGCGACACAGCCGGGGAGTAGCACGCCTACCAGCAAACCGTGGTGGAAACAAGAGAAAATCCGGTTTTTCTGGGGGCAGTGGGGGCATCTGGAGGACGCGAAAGCGCCGTGGGAGCAAACCATGGCGAATTTGGCGCGAGCCGGCGCTACTGTATTCGTGGACCACGCGAGGTGGGAGGGATGGATGGAGACCGACCACTACAACCTGGACCGCGCCCGGCTGGCCCACAAGTATGGCATTCGCTACTTCGGATTGCTCAATGTGGCTGGCCTGCATGCGTTTGCCGCCCAGATGCAGGCACCGCTGGCGGTTGATGAGCGAGGAGAATATCCCGGCGGTGCTCATACTCCCTGTCCGCTGTACCGGCCCTTGTATGAACAGTGGTTCCTCAAACCTATGCTGGAGGCAGCCCAAAGTGGGCTTGTGGATGGCTTTCATATGGACTGGGAGCCGTATGGAGGACGCGGGGAGGCAGGAGTTTGCTACTGTGATGACTGCTTTGCTGCCTTTTTGACCCGGAAGCATCTCCAGGTCAACGAACAAGTACCCAAGGAGCAACGCTACCAGTGGCTGGAGAAGCGCGGCCTGGTAGACGAGTATAAGCAGGTCTTCGCAGAGCGGCGCACCGAGATGTTCGCCGACTTTGCCCGACGCATTCATCAGGCCAAGCCCGATTTTGTCTTCTCCGGCTACGACATAGGGGATTGTCCACTGACGCGCGGGTTGCACACGCCGCAGGTCCCGTTCTTTGTTGTTGACCCTCGCCACTACTTTGAGGACCACACCAGACCCTGGTGGGAATCGCATCAGGATTACTTCCACAAGCTGGGCTTTCTACGTATCGCCGGAAGCTGGGACAACTCGTTCTTTGGTGGCCAGCCCGAGTCGGATGTCAGCGCCGCTCAGTGGATGTATGATGCTGCAATAAACAGCGACGGCTGCTGGCTGTGGTTTGAAGAGGAGCTTACCCCGGATGCGTGGCGGTCTTTCTGGATAGCTAACCGTCGCATTCAGGCTACTGAGGCCAAGGTCGGCCAGTTTCTTTTGGATGGCAAGCAGGATATTCACTTTGTGACGCCAGTGGAATGGTCGGGGAGTCCGGAACTTGCGCGGGAAATCATCCAGCGTGCATATCACCTGCGCGGGGAACATCTGATTCACCTGCATAATGTTGATACGCACCGGCCGATACGCTTGCGGCTGCGTTTCCCGCGTTTGCGTGCCGAATCACGCTGGACGGTAACCGATCCGCTGGTTGACCTGACCTACGTCCATAACGGAGGAAAGGTGATATGGACTGGCCAGGAGCTCCGCGACGGAATCGGCCTGTGCCTGGAGAAACGCTCGGAGCTGTTTGTGAAATTGTCACCCGCCCAAAGTGCCGTGGTGGCTCGGCCTGTTGCCACAATTGCCTCCGATGAGTCTCGGCCTATGCCTAACCATGCTGAGGCAGCGGCGTCTGCTGCAGGCCCCAAAGCTGTGCCGCGACTGTATATAATGCAGAACAGTATCTACGGGCAGCAGCTCGACACTCTTGCCCAGTCAGCTACGGAGGTGCTGACGCTGCCGAAAGACGGCTGGCTATTCAAACCTGACAAAGATGACAACGGGGTCAATGAGCAGTGGTATCTACCCAATGCTTCAACCAGCGATTGGCAGCCTATACAGATAGAAGGCTTCTGGGGTGATCTTGTGGGAGCGGGTTGGTATCGGCGCGAGGTGGACTTTCCGAAGCTGCCTGCAGGGAAGAATGTCTACCTGCGTTTCAATGGCGTTGACGAGGAACTTGTTATGTGGATAGATGGGCAATACGCCGGTGACTACAACCGTGGCCCAGAGGGCTGGGACCAGCCCTTTGCCATCAATGTGACCGGCAAGATCACCGAAGGCAAACACCAACTGGTGATGCGTGTGTACAACAGCTACGCCGCCGGTGGTATCTGGAAGCCAGTAACTCTGCTGGTTAGCGCGGTGAAGGTCGCCGGTAACTCCTCGGTAGAAACTGGCACGGGCGCAACTGCCGGCCCAGCCGTGGGCCGGTTGGTCTATACAGTGACGGAGCAATTAGGTTATCGGGGTTCGCAAGGTGGCTGGGCAATTGGCAATGCCATTCACGTCATCGCTCCCGACGGTACTAACCATCGCCGGTTGCGCCAGCTTAAGGGGTACCTGTGGTCGCCAGTGGCGTCGCCGGACGGCCGCCGCATCGCCTTTAGTCACTATGCTAACGGCCGCGGGCAGATATACGTGATGAATAGCGACGGAACTGGGGCTGTCAATGTCAGCAACAACCGTTTCTGCGATAGATCCCCGGTGTGGTCTCCCGATGGCAGCAAGCTGGCCTTCGTCTCGGACCGCGACGGCGATTGGGAGATATTCGTAATGAATGCCGACGGCAGCGAGCAGCGTCAACTGACGCATAGTCCTGGTACCGACCAAGCCCCTGCGTGGTCCCCTGATGGGCAACGCCTTGCCTTCGAGACTAACCGAGACGGGGATATGGATATCTACGTGATGAATGCCAATGGCTTGGGGCAACGGCCCGTGCTTCAGCGCCCTGGTGACCAGCGCGAGCCGGCGTGGTCGCCTGATGGGCGGCGGCTGGCCTGCGTGGGAGTAGGCAGATGGGCGGAGGAGCTGTTGGTAGCCGAAGTAGATAGCGGGGAAGTGCACCAGGCAATGATGATGCCCTGGATTGGTGACCTGAGTTGGTCGCCAGACGGCCAGCGATTGGCAGGAGCGTTCCGCGGGCCTCAGGAGCAGGCCAGCGCGGGGATATTTGTTATTGACCCCGACACCTCGGAGGGGCAATTGTCCCATGGTGCCGACAGTCGGAAGCTGGTGATGGTGGAGGCGCTTAGCCCATATTCCAGCGGCGTCCGAGGGCGTAGTCCCGAGCCGACGTGGTACTCATCGGGAAGCGCCTCGCCCGCCTGGGTGGTGAAGACCTTTGGTGGGGTTTGCTGGTCACCGGATGGTAGGCACGTGGCGTTTTCATCTGATATGGCTGACGACGGTTACTTCTCGGTCTATGTTGTGTCGGCCGCAGGAGGAGAAGCGCTCAGACTGGAGGATACCGCCAGCGCCTGGCCGCAACAGATCTCATGGTCGGCGCGGTAGGCAGGCAATCGCTGGCCCATCCTTGACAGCAATTGCCCTATCGCGTACTGTTGGCGGTAGTCGGTAATGCTGCGGAATACAGCTTGGGTGAACTTGCAACGAGGCGGTGCGTTATGCACAAGTTTCATATTGCGGTGATTGCAGCAGCCCTAATTCTGGGAGGAGGCGGGATGATGGTACAGGCTGACAGCTCATTAACGAGGGCTAATGCTGCCCAGCCTGGGCAAGCAGAATTGAGCCAGCTTCGCAAGCAGGCCGCCCAGCGTCAGCGGCGCATCATCTACAATGACGATGGGTGCCACGTCCGGCCGTACCCGACTCCTGAGCAGTTCCTGGGGTTGCGCCTGAAGCAGGTCGCAGACACCCAGGTAGACTCAGTCTTCTACTGCACCGGAGTAACTGGGATGTTCTACGGTCATCGGCCCCGGGTTGGCGAGTTTTTCGGAAAGTATGTAACTGACGAGAGCCCTGCGTATTTCCGGACAATCCGTGATAGCATTCATGCTCTGGCAGCGCTGGACACAGACCAACTCACTCTGGCCACAGACTTCTGCCACGACAATGGCATGGAGATCTTCTTCAGTCTGCGAATGAATGATATTCACGAGGCTTTCCCGCAGTGGCCAGGTCTGCTTTCTGATTTCAAGCGCAACCATCCGGAATATCGCTTCGGAGAACCGGGGGACTTTCACCTCTATCCACGCAGCGATGTGCGCAGCACTGCCTGGCCGGCGCTGGACTATGCTGTTCCGCAGGTGCGTCAGTACGTCCTGGGCATCTTCCGTGACGTCTGTGAGGGGTACGACGTAGATGGCATTGAACTGGATTGGTGGCGCTCACCAATAGCCTTTCGCCCCACGCTCACCCTTGAGCCAGTGACACCAGAACAGATTGCCATTATGTCCGACTGGATGCGGCAAGTCCGGAAGATGACCGAGGAGATTGCTGCCGAAAGGGGGCGGCCTCTGTTAATAGCTGTGCGCTTGCCAATGAGTGTTAGCCGTTGCCGCGAGTTAGGTTTTGATATAGATAGCTGGCTGCGTGATGATCTGGTTGACTTGGTGGTTGTCGGAGGTGGGTATGCGCCGATGGCTATAGCTCCTGAGATTCACGATATGGCCGAGTTTACTCACCAGTACGACGTTCCGCTGTACGCCTGCATCAGCGCGTCAGGGATGCGCCAGGAATATGGTTCAGTGGAAGCATGGCGGGGTGCTGCTATGAATATCTGGCACGCCGGTGCTGATGGCATCTACACTTTCAACTTCTTTCCGGCGCAGCGCGACCCGCGTCTCAGCGAACTCGGCTCGCCGCAGACGCTCAAGGGACTGAATAAGATATATGGTGTTGATCGGATAGTGCCGGAGACCTTTGAAGGTGACCTGCGTCCAGGCCTGGTGGTGCCCAATCGGTTACCGATTGATTTGGAGCCTGACAGGTGGGTGGCTGTCCGCATGCCGGTTGGTGAAGATATTGTGGCCAATGCCCCGCCCGGCAATACAACTAACACGCGCCTGCGTCTGCAGATATCCAAGCTGGCTCAGGGCGACGAAGTTGCCGTCAGACTCAACGGACAGACGCTGCCGGCCGCGGTGCCTGACAAGCCTCTAAGTGCTGAGCCAAGCGCAGTATGGTTCGAGTTGCAGCCGGCCCCACAGCTTTTCCAAGCGGGGCAGAACCTGATTGAGGTGCAACTGACCACCCCACGAGCGCTGGAGGCCCCAGCGACTCTGGAGGCTCTGTACCTGACGGTCACCTATGAATAAATGGCGTGTTTATTATTCGTAGAAATAGTCCACCGGATAGATACGCATAACCGATTCCTGTTTGTGCAGATTCTGCTCGGCTACTCCCAGCAGAGGGGTACCGCGTGAGTAGCGAATGAAGACTTTGTCCCCCACTACGTCTATGTTGGGATAATGGAAGAAGGCCCAACCATCAGGCAGGGTCCCCACCCAGTCACGGGCCCTGACCATCTGGATAGGGTATTCGGGCGGTATTCGGTCTATATCCTCCAGTCCCTCGCTAAGTTCAAGCGTCTTGAAGTTCTCCCACGAGTGGCCGCCGTCCCGGGAGATAGCCGCGGAGAGTCGGCCTCGGCGGTATCCCCGGCGGATCTCCTCTCGCGAGACCTGGTTCCACACGATCAGCAGGTCACCAGTTGTGGGCAGCTTCACCATAAGTGCGGGCGACTCCGAGCTGGGCAAGTCGGTGGGGGTGACAGCATACCAGTGCTCACCGCCATCGGTGGAGATGCTCTGCACAAGCCGGCCCACTGTTGAGCGAGCAATAAGCAGCACATTGCCGTCCTTGGTCTCGGCGATGGTCGGCTCAAAGCAAGCGGTCTGCCCGCACATACCGTTAATGTTCCCTTCAAAATCGAACCAGCCCATTAACGCGCCGGGATGTTTCTCCCAGGTCTTGCCGCCGTCATCGGAGCGGAAAACCATTGACATAGCCATCTCCGGTGCGTGGGCATGGCCTTCTATCTGAATGCGCTGATCGCGCCAGAGGCCATACGCGCTTACATCCGAGTACTGCAGCTCAGGATGTACGCTGACCATGGTTCCTCCGGTGTATTCCCAGCTATCCAGCCCTTCCCAGTAGCCGGTCAATAACAGTCGCCCGGTGGTCAGTTGAATCATACTGTGGAACATTGGATTGCAAACTGACTGTGCACAGATGACGGTCGGTTCGGTCCAAGTCTTGCCCTCATCGGATGATGAAGAAAAGCACCAGTTGGAACCGTGTTTACCATAGATAGCTATATCACCATTATTCAGGCGAATCAGCCCCGAGGCGCCCATAGGGGCATTAAGGGGCTGAGTCTCGCCCCAGGTGCGGCCGCCGTCAGTGGACAGGCGGTATGAGCTTCCCTGGGCAAGCATCAGTGAACCGTCGGCAAGTTCCACAATGCCACCGCTGTTTCCTATGCCAATGATTTCACTGACTCCCTCCGGTGGTGGCTTGCGAAAGATCCCATCAGCGTTAGCCTGGCCGGTGATAGTCACCACCATTATAACAGCTACAACTAATCCCACTAAGTGATACAAGTCCATTCTACGGACCACCTCCGTTTGCGCTGGTGCAGATGACCGAAGGAATATCGGTATGCTATGCCAACTCAGAATTCCTGTCAAGGCTCAGCAGGTTAGGGGAAGCTGGAGGCCGATACCGTCACGAAATGGTGGGGAGGAGAAAAAACATCGGCGTTGAATAAACACCAATTACGCAGGTTCTATGTCTTACTACAGCCGATAAAATCACATTCGGCAGCTCAATAGCACTTGTGCTCTGCACTACCAGTTTCGCGATCAAGGAAGGCTAAATGGATGACACCGCCATATACTGACTACTTTAAGCTTGGAATCAATCATCACCTGTTGTTTCCGGCAGTTACCCACGACTGGGATTTTCATGAGAAAACACTGAAGGAACTGGTTCAGATGGATGTTTTTGAGGTACTGGACCTGTTCTTGCCGCTGGAGGCCGAACGGCAGCGCCGCGAGGTGGACATTATATTGGCCTCCGGCAAAGAGGTTATGTACAATCCCCCGCTGTTGGGTTTGACGCCGGGAATGAATCCTCACAGTGCCGATCCGCAGGTCTATCGGCGCACCGTTCAGGAGGCCTTAGCCCATATGGAGGCGGCACATCGGGCTGGCGCCCCCAAGATGAACATCGCCAGCGGCCCGGATCCGGGGCCGGATGAGCGTCCGGCAGCTAAGGCACGCTTTGTTCAGTTCCTGTGCGAGCTGGGCAGAGGGGCCGCTGAGCACGGTATGCAAGTTCTCATTGAACCGTTTGATCGTTCCATCGGTAAGGGTTTCCTCATTGGTCCCACTGCGGAGGCTGCCGAAGTTGTAGAACGGGTTCAACAAGAAGGTGTGAACAACGTCGGACTGATGCTGGACATGGGGCATATACCGCTGCTGGAAGAAGATATTCACCGGGCCTTTGAGATCTCGGCACCATACTTGCATCATACACACATAGGTAGTTGCGTCAAGCGTGACCCGAACAACGAATTTTATGGGGATAAACACCCGCCGTGGGGTCTGGAGGGAGGTGAATGTGATGTGCCGGAGGTAGTGGAGTTCTTTGACGCCGCCTTCGCGGTAGGCTATCTGCGCGCCGGTCATCGGGCCACCGTAACGCTGGAGATGCAGCCCTATCCGGGTCTTAGTGCTGATGAAAGCATTGATATTTGGCTGGAGAAACTTGATGAGGCCTGGAGCCTATACTGGAGCCAGAGACGGCAAGGGGACGATGTGGCGTGATCGCATCGCCTGCGTCGACGACGTGGCCATCGGGTTGACAGGGAGGGAGGGGTTTTCGTACACTATGGCGAACTGGTAGTAGTCGCAGGCGCATTGGGTCAGTTCCGGCTGCGAGTGATAGCTAATTGGTTCACTGACAGTACAGATGTGCAACAGGCAGGTCCAATTCAGCAAGCAAAGGAGATGGAAAGTATGTCAAGCACACGAAGTGGGTTCACCCTGATTGAGCTGCTGGTTGTGATTGCGATCATCGCAATCCTGGCAGCTATCCTCTTCCCGGTCTTTGCCAAGGCGCGGGAAAAGGCCAACCAGACCTCGTGCTTGAGCAACGTTAAGCAAATTGCTCTGGCGCAGCGTATGTACCTGCAGGACTACGACGACACTTTCCAGCCAGCGTGGGGGAGTTTAGTGTGGGACACAAGTAACTATGACTATGCCACCACCTGGGTGGCAGTGCTGGAGCCGTATGTCCGCAACAGGCAGGTGTGGTATTGTCCTTCAGCACGCTGTAGGGGCGACGGCTACTGGGTGAGCTACTGTGCCAACTCAAACCTGATAATTGACCCGCTCACGAACGCGCCTTGGGTATCTCTGAGTGAGGTGCGCCAGCCTGCGCAAGTGGCGCTGATGTGGGAGACCAGCCAGTGCATTCCGGCGCCCTCAAATACCCTGGTGGGCGACTATCAGGAAGGGCTGTGGTGGAGTGTGGATGTGCCAACTTGCGATGGACGGCACAATGACGGTGATGTCGTCGGCTTCTGCGATGGGCACGCCAAATGGTACAGTATGACCGAGTTGAAGGTGGATTACCCGGCAACCCGCATATACTACTATCCACCCCACGCGACGACGATGGTTGAGGCAGGATGGTGGGTATTGCCGTATGCCTCCGACTAACGTCGGGTAAGACGCTATTGCAGGTGATCGTAGGCGCCGGGTCCTTGTGCTCGGCGCTACTTCTTTGGCACTGTGCCTTATAGGCTGTTGGCAGTCATATCTAATCGTGGGGAGAAAGCTGCAAATGCAAGGATTGGTCTGTCGCGAATACCGTCCCGGAGATACAGCAGACGTCTTAGAAGTGCGAAACTCTATATTTGGCCCTCTGAGTGCAGAGGACTGGGACCGTTACTGCCCGCAAATGACGGCGGGACTGGCTTATTTAGATGGTAAGGTGGTGGGAGCTATCCCTCTGGATCAGCGTGATTTCCTGCTTGCTCCGCAGCTCAGCGTGCCGGTGGCGTTCGAGCATGCCGTGGGCGTGAAAGAAGAGTACCGCAGCCGTGGCATAGGCACAGCGATAATTGAAGCGGCGCGCGAATTTATGGCTGATCGTTGTGACCTGTTGATGGTGTATCGGGGTGCAGAACGGAGCGCTGGCTACCGATTCTATCAGAAAAGCGGTCACCGTGACCTGCTGTGCCTCTCGCCGGTCCGCTGGGATTCGTCCGCTGGGCTTTCCAGCGACGCTCAGCGCGTTGACATTGAGGTGCTCTACGACCACGAGGACGACATACTGCGGGCCTACAATTCAACATATCCGCTCTGCGGGGGGCATGCTCCTCGCCGTCGTGGTTACTGGCGTGCCGCTCTGGGGGGGCAGATTTTCGTCGCTGTGCCCGGAGAAATATTGTTTTACCGCTATCCGAGTGATGGGGAAATCACTGCTTACGGAATCTTTAAGATTCGTAAGCGCGACAGCGATGCACCATTAGAAATATTAGAGATAGCCAGCTCCAGCGGTACCGAGGGGGCTCGCGAAGTATTGCAGGCTGCTGGACTTGAGGCTCATCGGCGGAATACAGTAGTAACTGATTATGTCTCAGCTCACCATCCTTATCGCTACCTTTACCGCGAGCTGGGCTTCGTTGAGGAGGAGCGGAACTTGATGATTATGGGCCAGGTCATAAACCCGCAGCGGCTTTTTCAACGAGTGTGCCGATTCCCCCAGCTTGTGGCTGATCTGAAGATCAACGTCTGGACGCCTACCAAGGACTATGTTCTGTTTGAAGGGCCGGAGGCGATAAGGGAGGTCACTCTGGAGGCGAAGGACGCCATCATTGAGCGACTGCTAACCCGACGCCTGGACGTAATGTCGGCATTTCGCCACGATCTTCTGACCATTCGCAATGGAGATGAGGGCATAGCTGGTCGCCTGGCGGAGGCCCTACCGTTTAGCCCCTGGTGCCACCACCACCTTGACTGGATATGAACGAATAGCCTTTGGGAGACCATTTATGCAACGCAAAGAGGAGATACGCAAGCTATATCAAATGAGTACGGAGGAGTTGATTGCTGCGGCTGCGGG
>JALGTJ010000147.1 GCA_029821415.1 Candidatus Zipacnadia bacterium | reverse complement strand
GTTGTCTCCATTGAGGATGGCCTCGACGAGAACGACTGGGATAACTGGCCTAAGCTATGTGCGAAGTTAGGTGATACTGTTCAGATAGTCGGTGACGATTTGACTGTTACCAACACCACACTCTTGCAGCGGGCCATTGAAGTAGGGGCTATGAATTCAATATTGATAAAGCTCAATCAGATTGGCACGATCACCGAGACCCTGGCGGCGATCGAGATAGCCCAACGCGCCCATATGACAGCGGTAGTCTCGCACCGTAGCGGTGAGACCAGCGATGCGACCATTGCTGACCTGGTGGTGGCGACCAATGCTGGGCAGATCAAGACTGGTGCTCCCGCTCGCAGCGACCGGGTAGCCAAGTATAACCAGCTTCTGCGCATTGAAGAACAGCTTGGCGAGACCGCCGAATATGGTGGCCGTGACGTCTTCTATAACTTGACCTGAGCTGCTTGGGTTCCATAATATGCGATCAAGCCCCAGACATTACTCTTCGTCTGGGGCTTTTTTGTTGGGTGGCTGGACTATCTTTCAGTAGTGCAGGCATCCTGCTTATGAAACGCAGGCTGGAAGCCCATGCCACCGTGGTACGGCCGAGTAGAGGGATGTGGTGGGTTAGTTCGGGGTATCGTCAGTTTCCAGGCGCTCGCGCTGCTTGGTAGTAGGAGCGATCTCGCCGTAGAGCAGCGGATCGTTGGTCTGCACCATCCAGTCTGCCACGCGCTGGCGCAGTTCCTCCGCTGTTTTGCGATGCTCGGGTTCATCAATTATGTTGTTCTGCTCCCAGGGATCGTCTACGAGGTCATAGAGCTCCTCTTCGGGCCGGGGCAAGCTGTAATAGTCGTTGCGCACCTCCTGGCCGGCTGGTCCCTCCCAGATGTCCAAGGGTAGATAGACCAGCGGACGCTGGCCGAAGTTGCGAATGTACTTGTAGCGGTTGGTACGAATTGCCCGCATCGGGTTGTACTTGTCGTGCCAGGTCATCTCTGCATAGATATCATTACGGGGCTGATATTGCTGATCTGTTAGCAGCGGCAGGAAGCTGCGCCCGTCCAAGCAATTGGGTATACGCATCTGGGCCAGGTCAAGTACGGTCGGCAGCAAATCGCAGTTGGTCAACAGCTCATCATAGCGACGGCCCCTGCCGAAATGTTCCGGCCAGTGCATAATCAACGTTGTGCCCAGCCCGGGGTCGTAGCAGGTGCCCTTGGCCCGGGGCATAGCGATGCCGTGGTCAGTGGTGAAGATGAACAGGGTGTCCTTAGCGAGCCCGGTCTCATCCAGAGCATTGCGAATATTCCCTACACACTCGTCTACCACCCAAATAAGTCCGTGCAGGCCAGCCAGGTCCTCGCGGATGCCCGGACGGTCGGGCAGATAAGGAGGGACTTCAATTGACTGTTCATCATCACGAGGGTAGCCTTCGCGCCGGTAGGGACGATGTGGTTCGGTGATACCCGCCGAGATGAAGAAGGGTCGCCGGTCAGCTTCGCGAGCCCAGTTCTGCAGAAAGGTTGTGACCATTTCTGCCACACCCGCCGCTTGCTCGGAGCTTTGATCAATATGCCGGTAACCCAGTCGGGCCGGTTCACTATGTTCATGTTGGTGCCCCAGCAGGTGTGTGGAGTAGCCGGCGGCGTTTAGGTACATGGGCAGGGTAACTTCCTGAGCACCGATCTCCCAGCCGATATGGGCCAGGCCGATTAAACCGTTGTTGTGGGGATAGCGGCCGGTCATAATGCTGCCCCGACTGGGTGAACACTGCGCGGCAGTGCAGAAATAGTTGGTGAAGGTGACTCCATCGTTGGCCAGGGCGTCAATTTGAGGAGTCTCAATAGGTGCTCCCAGATGGCCAACGTATCTGCCCAGATCATGGCAGATTAACATCAATATGTTCGGCGAGTCGCTCTTTGCTGTCCAGCAGCCGGGCATAAGACCCTCCTTGATTCTCTGCTGCTTGGTCACTACGTGACAAAAAGTCAGCCCACTACCGGGTACCAGTAGTGGACTGTGTGCGCAGGCAACTATGGCGTTGGCGAGACCGCTTAGAAGCGGCGGCCCAGCGATGCCTGGAAGCCGTCAATGTCGCCACCGTCAAAGTCGGTGCCGAACACATAGCGGGCCTGAACAAACCAGGCCGGCTCACCGAACTGATCGGGCGAGCCGAATTCCATCCCAAACAGGATATGATAACCAAAGCTGTCGTCACTCCCGCCGTCACTGATCCTATACCAGCCCGCACC
The DNA here is from genome assembly GCA_029821415.1 of Candidatus Zipacnadia bacterium. Taxonomy (GTDB): domain Bacteria; phylum Armatimonadota; class Zipacnadia; order Zipacnadales; family Zipacnadaceae; genus JALGTD01. The sequence goes on along the minus strand of JALGTJ010000147.1, from coordinate 1,647 downwards.
GGCGCCGTAATAGGTGCCCGGCCGTTCTGACATTCGCTGCAGATATGTGCCGGAAACCGACCATATGTCGAGGTTGTCGCCATCGTTGGTTGTCACGTAATCAGCACTCGCCATCCAGTCTCGAGTCGTATAGTCGGCCCCGAAGCCGATGTCACTGCCGGCGTCGCCTACGTCATAGTAACCAGCCCGGAGCTGCCAGGCCTTATAGGCCGCGGAGTCGTAGGCCTGGCCGAAGTAGCCTTGTCCGCAAGCGACGCTGGCTACGGCCAGCACAGCTACTACCATCAGGGCAACTGTGAATCTGCTCATTGTGTGCCCCTCCTTTCGTGAGTGTTATGTCTCTCACATCATTTGTACTGTGCTAAACCGCACAGTGATAGTTTATGCTACTATCACCGCGGCACAGCGCATGGGTATTACTGGTCTTAGAAGCCGGAGTTTATCGTAAAACCGTAGCTAAGCTCCGAGTTGAGGATTCCGGCATCAAGCGAGAGCCAAGAGGCGGGATAGTAACGCAGCGCCCCGTTGATATCCTTCCCATCGTATTCAATCTGCGCCAGTGTATCTTCGGCGGCGACAAAGTCAATTCCGCCGAAGATGCCGTCAAGCGTAGCGGGGCTGTGTGCCGCGTTGGCGTAGCCGATGTGAACACTGGCCTGAGGCAGGGGAGAGGCTGACCCTTCCACCAGGCTAATTGATCGGCTGAGTACCAAGTAGTTGGTGCGGTTGACCTTGTCGGAGATGTCAAAGATGCCAATAGCCATGCGGGGTGCTACCGGGTTATTGAACAACCCTCCGATGTTGGCTTCGTACTTGACGTTGACCACAGTTTCAGTGGCGTAGCTGGGGATGGGCGTATCCTGCAGCACATCCTCAATACGGGCGGCACCAATCTCCAGGGCCGGCAGCAACCCTACCGTAGCCGCGTAAACATTGTGCTCCCGGCTGTTCAGCTCTACGCGGTGAGCGCCCCCTGTGATCTTCTGCGGGGTGCTGATCAGGGCTGTGGGCGTACGAACCAGCCCGGTATAGCCATACCAGGAGGGGCCTGGCTGGCTCTCAGGAGGCGTTACCTCCCACGGGGTGTACATAAAGCCCTGTCCCGAACAAGTGGCGGCAATCGTTACTACCAAGCTTACGGTGAGTGCAACTGTGGTTGTGTGGCGCATCTCTCTCAGCTCCTTGTGGAACAGTAGACGGAATCAAACGTCTAATGCAATAAGAGTATATTCATATGTAGTAGACACGTCAAGTGCGGATGAGTTGCAGCCCAGCTTTGGACAGTCGCTGGGGAGGTTTTGCTGATGGCATCGCGAAAAGATGTTCACAGCCGCGTCGGCTTACTGCATTGTCAACGGTGTTGGAGGAGAGAGATCGGATGAACAGATCGTCGGTAGTTATAGCCTTGGCTATACTCATCATATTCCTGGTGGCAGACCGCGCGTTGCCAGCATCTGTGCCCACTGCGACTGTGCCTCAGGCGCAGGTCGGGGTTCCTCATATATTGAAGCCGCCGGTCATGTTGCTGCGCCCTAAGGAATGGGCAGGTCTGCGCCTGTGGCCAGCCCGGCATGTGGAGTCTTTCGCGGGTGGCACCACCAATCCGGCTCTTGCCTCGTACGGCGGCAAGCTGTTGCTGGTTGAGGT
>JALGTJ010000146.1 GCA_029821415.1 Candidatus Zipacnadia bacterium | reverse complement strand
TAGGCGTGATTAATACGTAGAGCCTGAGCCTGACTCTGCGGGATCTTTACGGATAGGTCCTTGCCGTCGTAGTAAACTATCGCGTCAGGATAGATCTGGTGGTCACGAGGTTGTTGCGCGGCACCAGCGTGGAATTGCTGGCCGGGATAAGGATGGAAGTTGCGGCGGATGTATTCAAGGGCGTCCTGGACCTGACTGATTGTTAAGTTGGTAGCCTCGGCCAGCTCCTGTTCGATGCTGTCCCCACAGTGGCCCAAGTGTTGGACAATAAGTTCCACCGCCTTGGGGATGGGTGCTCCGGCCCTCTGCCGGTCACGCAGTTGAAGCTGCAGACACTCGTGCAAGGACCGTGCTCCTACGCCCGCCGGGCTGAGTTGTTGTACATAGTCCAGCGCACTTTGCACCTTCTCAAGTGAAACATTAAGGTCCTCAGCCAGGCGAAAGAGATCAACGGTAAGATATCCGTCGTCGTCAATGCCGGCAATTAGAATCTCCCCAATTGCGTGCACTGCTGGAGGGGCAAGGGCATGAAACTGCCAGAGTAAATGATTCTGCAGGGTTTGGGCCTGTGCTACTGTCTCCAAGGGGAAGTCCTCGCTGGGGTGCTGCTCGGGGGAGCTGGAAAAGATGGGGAATACTGGTGGGCCCAATGGTAGAGCATCGTATTCGTCTGTATCCACATCTAAGGCAGGATTCTCCGCTAACTCCTGCTCAATACGCTTGGATAGATCAACATAGTCTAATTCAAGCAATGCGCTACGAACTACAATATGTGGGCTGACGTTAACCTCAGTGCGTGGTTGGACTTCGTGCCGAAACTGTAGCATAGTTCCCCCCTCGGACGAAGTGGCGCTGCTTGTGTGCGGGTGTAGAGACTCCCGGCGGCCCCCACCATAGTGTGGGCCATCAGCAACGATTATTTTATCGGCCGAAAGTGCTTATTTCTTAAGGCCTGTTCATAAACGAGGAGACGAATTACCACAAACGTTCCAGGCGATTCTATCTAAAGCGTGCAGTTTGATGGCCGATATAGTTATTGGCAGTGCCGGGCATTACTACACAATAAGTCACAGTACTTAATCGCAGCCGTCACCAAACGACGCAAGGGGTTGGTAGGGATTACAGCAACCGACACAGCACAAGCTCCTGGGGGGCAGCATGAGCGCGTATCTCTACAGTACACTCGGGGGTAGCCTCCTCTCCCCCGCTATGTTAGAAGCTATGTGGCCGCTTCTTCTCCAATTTTCCCTGCCTGCATATTGTGCACATAGCGACGGCTTAATAGCTCCGGTGAGCGGCACGACTACCGGCAAGCGGACGACCTCCAACAATCGCAGCACTCAATACATCAGCCATCGTTACATTGCAACAAGCCAATGGCAGTAACTGCAGCAATGATCAGACGCAAGAATGAGGAGGTGTGGCGCTGATGCGAATAATGCTTAAGACGCGCGAGGGCAAGTCTTCCCAGCGGCCGGCGGGAGTGCGACGGCACCTTAAAGAAAAGCCGTTGCGGTTTTCTGGCGATGGCCGTCTCTATCGGCAAATTGCCCGCATGGTCCAACATCTACCAGAGGTCCGCCATCAGCGGATAGAGGCCGTGCGCAAACAATTGGTCAGTGGTGAGTATAGGATAGATAGCGGCCATCTGGTGGAGCTGATTTTGGAAGAAGCCAAAGAGACGCGACGCAACTATCGCGCCGCTGCTTAGGTGAGGCCTACTCCCCGATGTAATGACAACTGACCTGTGCTACCAACACTATCTGTATGCTGGAGTGCGCCTGGCCGGTGAGCAGTGCGTATTTTGAGTCACGATCGGGTGCGTTGTGCTTCCGCAAGGCCGGGAGAACGCCCCGCATCAAGGGAGTTTCGCCTTACAGGAAGGAACTTGAGCGCCACTCCAGAATGATGTTCTCGGCGCGCGGGTGGAATTACATTTGATATAGGTAACCTCCGTGTTCTGGCACTCCACAACACGGCCAGCGGGCCGAATTAAATTCTCCGGAGGGGGAGCCGGCTCATAAAGACTACACTGTTGGCAGCGAGCGCTGTAAGTTTAATAGTCGTCGCAGACCCGTTTGCTCTGGCGGACACCATCTACCGGCAGGACTTCAATGCGATCAGCGCACGTGCGCCACTATCGTCCCCGGCAATAGGCTGGACTATGCGCTCAGGCGCCATCCGGGTAACCAGTCTCACAAACTTTGGCAGCCCCGCGATTGATGGCAGTGAGTCTGCACCGGGCACAGTAAGCCTCGGCTTTGTTCCCATACCCCAACAACAGCCCAGGCAAAAGTACGTGCTTACTTTCCGGGCACGCGCATCGTCCACCGCCCACAATTCCGAGATCGGCTTTGCGGCCGTCGGGCCGGAGGACCAGTTTGAGCCCCTGGTCAGTTGCACACGTAGCAACGGTCACTGGCGGTTCGATGCTCGGTCCATTACTGAGAGCATTGTCGGACAGCGCGAGCGCTTTGAGAATCTTTGGCCGGGCGGAGTCGATGAGACGATTACCGGTAAAATCGTCGTGGATACCGGCGGTCACTGGGTCTGGGGTGCGGTGGTTGGTGCGGATGGCACGATGTACCGCTCACGCGTCTACGAGCTGCCGGTGTCTCGTGTTGGTGCGGTTAACGCGCTTTTTATTATGCAGGATACTCGCAACGGCAGCGGCCCCATTGACCTCGACGACCTCCAAGTTGAGTCCTTCGCAGCGCCCCCGATTGTGGGCACCTCGCCGGAGGACTGGTGGCTACCACTCACGATCATCGAGCTGAGCTGGACCTCTCCCGACACTGTCTACTTGCGCGAGCACGTGAGGGAGATGGAAAAGCGCCCTCTGGACGGGGTGACTGTCCGCGTTGCGGATCCTCGGTTCCCACACGGCACTGTGCTCAACGGAACGGGCAAGGGCGATGCTGGCTGGGCCTTCCTGCAGAATCGGCGCCTGAAGCGCAGTATCATTGACGCAGCCATTGCTGACATGCAGAGCACTAAGTTCACTCGTTTCCGCAGCAATTACCTGAATATGGTCACTTACCTGCAGTCTGGACAGACCTTTGATTGGTTTGACGACGAATGGTGGGCCACCGTCCTGCATAATACCCGGCTGCTTGCCGAGTTTGCGAGGAAAGCAGGCTGCGAGGGCATTATGCTGGATCCTGAGGAGTACGGTGGCCAGATTTGGAGCCCTCCGGGCATGCTCCGGGATGCTCTCTACACCGGCCGATCTTATGAACAGCTCGTAGCGCAGGTTCGGCGACGCGGCCGAGAGTTCGCCACTGCTGTCAACCAGGAGTTCCCCGGTGCTCACTTTCTCGTCCTTCATGCGTGGGAAGACGTATTGTCCCGCGTCGCCGACGACTTCTACCGGCTTCGCGAGCAGAACCGTACCCTCACAATTGCGTTCCTTGACGGAATGCTCGAGGGCTCGGATGACAATACGATCATTATGGATGGCATTGAGAACGGCTACTACGTGGAAGAAGCCGAGGACTTTGCAGTCAAGTGCGACCGGGTCCGCCGCTACGGTCCGCTACTGAGCGCTGTGCCAGAGCAATTCCGCAAGAAGGTACGGACCGCCACCGGCATCTGGCTCGACCGCAACAGCAGGTGGTTCCCAGATGAGATAGAGAAGAACTTCTGGAGCCCCGAACGCTACCAGAAGGCGATCACGAACGCTCTCGCAGCCAATGACGGCTTCATCTGGCTTTACTGCGAGCGGCCAACCTTCTGGCTGGATTCGCCTACCGCTACGCTTGGCGAGGGCGTCACGCCAGCGACCGGCGTCGGGAACTACGCGAGCAGAAATGAGGTAATCAAGTGGATGCCGCGTATTTACTGGACGGCCATTGAGAACGCACGCCAGTCCGCGATCCGGCAGCGTCAAGCAC
>JALGTJ010000145.1 GCA_029821415.1 Candidatus Zipacnadia bacterium | reverse complement strand
TCGCTGCGTCCAGCAGCCAGCTCCGTCAGCGGCGGGGTGCCTATTGGGTCTTGTAGGGCTTCCGCAAGCTGCTTGTCGGGATTGGTTAGTTGAGGAATTGGGTTGAGATGCAGGACCTGAACGTTAATGTCGTCGGGCAGCTCTATTTCAAGGCCCTGCCGTCCATACCGCATAGTAACTGTCATCAATGAATCCTCGCCAATTGTGATCAATTGTGGATTTCATTCTAAGCTCACCACGGCCGACTGTCAATGAACTCATACAGCACGACGCATGGGGAAGGAAGTATGGCGTGGTCAGGGAACAACTTACTCGTCTGAGAACTGATGGTTATCAGGAGGTTAATATGATGTGGCGGAATAGTTGCCACCGAGGTCTGGCCGCGATACTTGCTGTAACAGTGGTTGCTGTTGTCCTGTGCGTAGGTGTTGCGCGTGGTCAGTCTGCATTTCGTGATAGTTTCGCCGATCTGCAAGGGGTCAGCGAGAGTTCGGGTGTAGCTTTGCTACGTGACTTCCCCCGCATCCCGCAGGAGCCGGATGTTCGCATTGACTCCAGTGGTGTTGCCTACTTCCCTACCATAGTTGCCTTGCAGAACGGTGATCTGCTGTGTGCCTTTCACGAGCCTCAGCACGCCGTGGATCGCGAGAACGGACGTGATATGGTCTGCTATTCTACTGACGGGGGGCGGACATGGAGCGAAGAGATACTGGCCGTGGATGTTCCTGGAATAGACGATCGGGATCCGATTCTGTGCCAGACGCCAGACGGACGTGTGTGGCTGGGGGCAGCCGGCGGACGCATCGTCTATTCTGACGACAACGGCCGCACCTGGAGTGAGCCCATTCAGGGCGGCATTTATCCGGTCGGCGTTATGGATAACGGCGAATTCTTATGGACGCGAGGAGGACGTGGGACCGGCTATTTCCGGGGCGTTACGGACGGCGTCGCTCAATTCCAGGACTTTGCTCAGCCCAATCTACGTCGCAACTCTACTGATGAGTGGTATATTGCCATCGGTAAGAAAGCTGGTCGGCTGGTAACGATGATGCGGGAGCAGAATATGGGTGAGTACTACTACACCGCTACGTCGGATGACTATGGTCAGACCTTTGAGCCGGCGCATCCCTCGTCGGTGTGGCATACGCCAAGCCAAAGCCGGGCACTGCTTATGACTATGGACGATGGCACGATTGTTTGCACCTACGGAGAGCGGCAGAACAACCGGGTTATGGCGGTGGCCAGTTTTGACGATGGCCAGACCTGGGACATCCACCACAAGCTGGTCATCTGCGATAACTACGAACTGATGCACGGCGACTTTGCCTATCCGCATGCCTGCCAGATCGCTGGCTCGGAGTTGATGGCAGTGTGGTACGCCAACGGCAAGGTCTACGGCAATCGCCTGGATGCGCGCTATTTCCGTGATGCCTATCACGGAGTACGTCTCGCTGACTCAGCGCCGCCGGTTACGGAGAACTGTGTGGCTTACTGGAGCTTCGATGAGGCCGAGGGACCAATTGCACACGATGCCGCCCGCTATAACTATGGCAAGATATCCGGGGCGCAGCGTGTGCCAGGCAAGTTGGGCCAGGCGCTGCATTTCGACGGTCTTAACGACTATGTGCTGGTGATTGACACCGACACGCTGCGGGTTCCCCGCTACTACCGCTTGCAGGCGTGGATTCGCACCGAGGATCCGCTTCGTGAGCAGACAATTCTCGACAAAGGCCTGCCCTATTACTTGGGGATCAGCGAGGGGAAGCTGGTCTATCGCACCGGCACGATCACCTTCAGGGGCAACCAGGTTCTGGAGGCGGGGCGGTGGTATCACATCGCGGTTGTAGTCTGGCCCCAGCGGGAGTATTCGCGAATGTCGTTCTACATCAATGGCCAGCGTGACGGTGATGTACACAGTATCTCCAGCAGGGCTGGTGACAGCTATCTCGGGGCGTTAGTGCGTAATGATATGCGCTTGACCGTAGGCCCGCAGTATCAGGAGTACTATCCGCCCTCCGACCAACGCATCGAGGCGCTGACCATTGGTATAAGTCAGGACAAAGTCTCCTATCCGTTTGCGGGAGATATCGATGAAGTGGCTATCTACGCCGGACCGACCTCTGACTATATGGACTACAGTCTGTCAGCGACTGAGCAGGAGATTCGTGACAACTACCAGCGTCAGTTTACCCAGATCGGCACTGTTGTGTCCGGCAACATAACTAAGCCTGCCGCAGGCAAGTGGGGCGTCTTTGCTGCGCAGACGAGTGAGCCACCGGGCACTGACATCAACTTCACTATAGTGGACAGTTCCGGCGCTGTGCTGCGCTCACAAGTTGAACCTGGCGCGGACCTGAGCAGGCTTGAGGTATCCACCATCCGCCTGGTGGCGAGGTTGGCGACAGCGGATCCGACGCAGACTCCAATCCTGTACGGTTGGCGCATAGAATAGAATGCCGGCAAGTTCCGCCATCTGCGCACGGGAGCCTGCGATGGCGCAGCGCAAGGGCGGGCAAACAATCCGGTCCCGGAGGGATAATATGAAATTCAATACCAAGTATCTGTGGTTCAATACCGACCAGAAGCGCGACTACATAAACATTACCGCAGAAGTAGCGGATGCGGTCGTCGAGAGTGGGGTAGAAGAAGGGATGGTGCTGGTCTCAGCGATGCATATCACTGCTGGGGTGTACGTCAACGACGCCGAGTCCGGACTGATTCAGGACATTGACGACTGGCTGGAGGAGTTGGCTCCGTTTGACCCCGACTATCGCCATCATCGCACCGGCGAGACCAATGGCGACGCCCACTTGAAGAGCCTGCTTATTCACCACGAGGTCATCGTCCCGATCACCAAGGGGCAGCTTGACCTGGGCCCGTGGCAACAGATCTACTACGCCGAGTTCGACGGCCAGCGGCGCAAGCGTCTGATCATCAAGGTGATGGGCGAGTAGCTCGACTGGCCCTCAGCTTAGCTGGCTGTTACCAGAGCCGGCCTACCCCGCTGAACGAGCGGCTTGGTCGCGCGGCGAGTCGCCATGGCATGCGCATAACACTGACTGCACAGCACCTGACAGTTACCGATTGTGCCTGGACCGGTGGGGTCTCGGTGGATGACGTACCAGCCATCGCGAACTGGCTCGCCCTGCGCGGGCCAGCGGAGGATCTGTCGGCACCGCCCTTCGTCATCGCTGTGGTGTGAGCAGGATGGGTCTGTGCACTGGCAACGGTGCTGGCTTAGGTCGTAGGCCTGGCGAATTACTACGTGTGAGAATTCGTGTTGCATACCGCACCTCTCCACTTCAAGATAACCTATGTATACCCTAAAGTGGAGATATAATAAACCTAATTCAGCGGTGCGGCCGGAATAATACGGGAAGAAGAATACAACTGTTAGCCGGCGGGTAAGCACGAAGACTGTGCCGGGACCTCGCCCTGTGGGCAGACGCTTACGCGCCGGCTGGGGTAGGCCTGCATGTGCGGGTTCACCGACTGCGTTACTGCGTGGTGCCTACGTCGTGATGTCTGTCAGGTTGAGGAGGCCGTTGCTGCGTAAGGCATCGAGCACGTTGACGGTAGCGTGCAGCGCGTTCAACGCATCCTTGTCCTCTATCTCGACGAAGAAGGCACGCCTGGTCGTCCACTGCGTCATAGACTTGACCGTATCACCCATTGCTGGCGTGATATAGAGGTTGGCGCGCTCCACCTCCTCAGCGTCGCCGGGGCACTCAATGATGATGCGAACCTGGCCCGGCTCACTGCTGGTAAAGCCGTCCATTAGTCTCACCTCCCCTCGTTTGTTGATTAGCTTGGTGCCTGCTGGTTACGTTATCGCAATCTTGAGTATCACCTTGCGCACGTTGCCCTCGCGTACGGGGGCATGGGCATCACTGGGAAGAAATATCGCGAAATGCCCGGCTGGGACGTCCACCCACAACAGTGGCTCGTCGGCGAACAAGACGGCGTCTGCTGCGGCGTCATACTCAGCGATAGGGGTGGTGCATGCGTCGGTCGTCCGCCAGCCGATGTGCTCAAGGCCGCTGACGGTGTAGTGGACGTCAATGTAGTGGCGGTGCGCCTCCAGTTTACCATTGGTGCGTGCAGTAGGGACGCCCTCGGAGATGATCGCCCAGGCGTTGTCGCCGTCAATATCATAGTTGGCTGGTTCCAACTGGGCGAGGTCGTCCCGCTGCAGAAACGCACAGGCTTTCTCGAAGTGTGGGTTAAGCTCGAAATA